>CADBLM010000119.1 GCA_902795445.1 uncultured Bacteroidia bacterium | reverse complement strand
TGAGCTCGGTGGCGATCATGAGGTCGGCGCCCAGGGTGTAGGCATCGGCCGTAAAGTTGGTAATGCTCCTAGCCGGATACACGCCCAGGAAGTAGTGGTTTTCCTTGACGGGGCTCCAGAGCATCTGCGTCTCGGGGGTCCATTTGCTTCCGTCGAAGGTGTTCACCACGCCGTCCACAATCTTTTTCTCGGGGATCGCTTCGGCCGCCCCCATCCAGGCATACAGCGAGATTTGGTCGCCGTCCTCAAATGCGGCGGTGTCGCCGTCGTACGCCACTCTGGTGGGCGTGCCGATGGCCGCCTCGATGGTGAGGACCCCGGGCGCCTGCGACGCCTGCCCGCCCTTCTCCTTGGAGCAGGAGGCCAGGAGAGCACCTGTCAGCAGCAGGGCTCCCGCAAGGGTATATAGGGATTTACTTTTAAGCATATTCAATGGGCTTAAGATTAATTATCATTGAAGTGTAAGTGAAATACTCTTCTTCTCCACTGCCTTGTAGTTGGTTGACTCATTACAACTAAACACGAGTGTGACGTAACTAAACGGCCCGGTAGTACTTACAGAAACCGAGTAGGAAGGAGGCGTAGTGTTATTTGATGTCAGGTTCATATTTTTACCCATGGCATTCGTCAAAACATAACCCGAAAGTTCCCCGCTGGCATAAACAGTGCCTGTATTACCGCCAAAAACATTCGTGCTGTAAGTGGTAAGCGTCGATTCAATAAATCCGTCTGCTTTGGCAATGGTAACCTGAATGGAGCCCTCGGTGGAATCATTGTAGTTCACGCCGTCACCTACAGCCTTGTAATAGACGGTGTATGTGCCGGCATTGGTTGCGGAAGGAAGGTTTGTACTCCAGCCGCCGTTACCTACTCTATACTTCATCGTGCCGCCGCTGGCAGTGCCTGCATTGACAAGGACTTGCGCAGAGCCGTCATAATCGTTCTTGTTACCATTGAAGGTGAGGCTCTTTGGCGTGGGGGCTTTGGTCACGGAACAATTTATCTTATTGATGGTGAAGGTCTTGGAGCCGCTTACCGTGTAGTTGCCGCCGGACTTGTCCGTAATGGTGACCGTGGCCGTACCGGCATTGATGTTGTTGGAATAGCCCACCGTATACTCGGAATTGGCAATGGTATTGTTTCCATCCTTCACGCTGGTGACGTTGGGCGTCCGGGCAGAACCGTTATAGGTGTAGCTGGTCTGGCTCAACGTGATGGTGGGGTTGGTAACCACCTTGGGCTGTATGGTCTTGTTCATAGCCGCCGACTGTGCGCTGTATTCGTTGCCGTCTTTCACGCGGCAGTACACGCTGTAGTTGCGTGCATCGGTGCCGGTGGGAATGGCGGTTCCCCAGGTGCTGCCGGCATCGGGGCTGTACTCCAGCACAAGGCCATCCTTATGGGCCGTGCCGGGGTTGATGAGCTTCTGCGCCGTTCCGTTATAGGTAAGCGTCTCGGCCACAATCGTCGGGGCGGTATAAATTTTTTCCACTCCGTTCTCGCCCAGGGTGCACACGGTGGCGCCCCAGGGGAGCACGTCGCCCATCCGCCACTGCAGCGGAACCGGGGTTACCAGGGCGAATCCCTCGCCGGGAACGCCGCTGAGCCAGTCCTTGGTGCCGGTCTCGATCTCGGCGGTTGCGTTCACCACCACCTGCGTGAGTCCGGTACACTCCTGGAACATACCTCTGTAGCAGCGGCTTGTAAGCTCGGTCGCCGGCAGGATGAGTCCTTCGTCGGCATTGTTTTTCAGGTGCGTCTGCCCCTTGAACAAGTATGAGAAGGTGTTGTAATCCGGAAGGGTTGTGAGCGCAGCGAAGTTCGGGTCCAGCAGGCTCATGATGTTGCCGTACACCTCACAGTCCTTGTCCATGGAAATGAGGCTGGAGCCATCCACGTCGCCGTCGCTGTAGTTGCGGTTGCTTCCGTTACCCAGGAACCAGACGCGCTGGCCCGCCCCCAGGGAGATGCTGCCCGTAGCGTTTCTGACGATGCTCCCTGTGCGGCCGTCGCCGGTAATCCAGGTGACCGTGCCGCGGGACTTGTTGCGGAAGGTCACCGTGGTTCCGTTCTCTACGGCCTTGAGGGTAAGCGGACGGGTGACGTCGCCAAGCTGCGCGGAGACGGGGTCGGACGGGTTCTCGATCTCGCCTTCCTCCCAGTCGGATACGGTATTGTCATCGAGGGCGATCTTGTCCTTGCCCACCAGCAAGGTAAGGGTGGTTACCTTGCCTGCCTCCAGCGGGAGGTCTTCACCGTGGGTATAAACCAGCTTTTGCCCGTCGATGTAGAATTCCACCGTACGCACACCCTTCTGGGGAATGCACAGGGACGAATAGGTGGCGTCGTAGCCTTCGGCGGCAGTTTCGGCCGCTTCAAGCACCTGGGCGGTCACCTCGCCGGGCGTAATGGTTTTGGTGAGGTAGTTGATGGTTCCGCCGGCAGCCGCCTTGGCTGTCACGGTGATACCCGTGGGAACACCGCCCCACTGGTTGCGGTATTTGACATTGACATTGAGCTTTGCCATCATGTGGTCGAAGACCAGGTCGATGGGCTCTGCCGTCGTGGTCTGGGGGGCCTTGATGCCATCGCCCAGGATGGTGGCCACGAGGAGGTCTTCATCGGAAGAGACCTCATCGGCCGTGAAATCGGACACCGTCCGGTGCGGGTGAATGCCCAGGAAGAAATGGGGTTCCGTGACATTTTTCCACAGCATAGGGGCCTCGGGAGTCCAAGCGGTGCCGTCGTAGGTGTTCACAATGCCGTCCACCACCTTTTTCTCAGGAACTTCGGCCGCGCTGCCGGTCCAGGCGTACAGGGTGAGAGCGTCATCGGCCACGAAAGAGGTCTGATTTCCCTCCGTAGCGGTCTTGGTGAGCTCGCTCACGCTGGCCCGGACGCTTATGCCATCCTGCGGCAGGGAACCTTCCTGCCGGCCCGTCTCTTTTGCACAAGAGGCAGCCAGGAGTGCCGCAAGCGCCATCAGGCTGGTTATTATTCTTGCTTTCATAAGCTTTCCTGCTTTAGGTTAGATTTCTTCCGGGATCTGAGCCTCTCCGTTGTCGATTACCTGGCCGGCGGTCCAGTCCGTGATGGAGATGCCGCCTTCAGCCTCGTCCAGGGTAATCTGGTCGCGGCCCACGATGAGGTTCACGGTGGTGTATTTTCCGCTCACCAGCGGAATGTCGGCGCTGTGCGTGAACTTATAGGTTCCGTTGCCGCCCAGCCACTCGTCATTGCCATCCAGGTAGATCGTGATGGTATTGAAGCCCTCCTGGGGAATGATGAGGGAGGTCCAGGAGGCGTTTGAAAGCTTGTTCAGCCGCATCGGGTAGGCCACGCCCTCGGGGGTGACGGCCTTCTCCAGGTAGTTGATGGAAGCCGTCTGCTTTGCCGTAGCGTACACGGCATCAATCTTGGCTTCCACGTTGGGATTGCCGGGAAGGTCTTCCTGTGGAGTCCACTGGTTGCGGAACTTCAGGTTGACGATGAGCTTGGCCATGGCGTGCTCGAAGTTGAGCTGCACGGGGTTGTCGGTGGCCACGAGCCCCTCCACATCGGTGGCGATGAGAAGGTCGTTCTCCTGGTACTTCTCCGCGGAGGAATCCAGAATGAAAAGGTCTTCCGTGAAAGATGCCACATTTCGGGCCGGAGCTACGGCCATGAAATAATGCGGAGTGGTCATATCGTCCCAGAGCATCTGGGTTTTTGGCAGCCACAGTCCGTTTTGGGCCGACAGCTTGTTGACGACGTTGTCCACGACCAGTTCGTCGGGGATGGCGGTCTTATCTCCCGTCCAGGCAAAGAGCGAGAGGGAGTCGCCGGGCTCGAATGCGGACTTGTCTCCGACATAGGACACCTTGGACATGGAGCCGATGGTGGCCTTCACGGAAATGGATTTGGAGCGCTGGGGCTCTGCGCCCTTGTTGCAGCCCATAAACAGTGCGGCGGCCGCAACGGTCAAAAAGAAGGGGATATACTTTTTCATGATGTTTCCGGATTAGATGAGTTCGGGTTTGAAAACTTCGCCGTCCAGGGCGTCACCCTGGGAGGCCCAGTCGGTAATGACGATTCCGTCCTTGTCCAGGGCAATCTGGTCGCGGCCGATGACGAGGTTCACGGTGGTCACCTTTCCGCTTTCCAGTTTGATGTCCTCCTCGGAGCGGAATACATACGTACCGTTGCCACCCAGCCACTGATCGTTGCCGTTCAGGGTGATGGAGATGATGCGGAATCCGTTCTGAGGAATGATGAGCGTGGTCCAGGAGGCATTCTTCACCTTGTTCATGGCCACCTGTGCCCATTCCCCGGAGGCGGTGACCGCCTTGTGGATATAGTCTATGGTGGCGTGGTCCTTGGCCGTGGCCTCCACGGACTCGATCAGGGCTTCGGTGATCTCCGTCTGGGAGGGAGGATTGCCTTCCGTCCACTGGTTGTGGAACTTGAGGTTTACGTTGAGCGTGGCCATGGCGTGGTCGAAGGTGAGCTGCACCGGGTTGTCGTTGGCCTTGAGTCCGGCGTCGTTGACGGCGATGAGCAGGTCGCTGTCCTGGTATTTTTCCGCGGAAGAATCCAGGGTATAGGGATCTTCCGTGAAAGATTCCACCTGACGGGCCGGAGAAACGGCCATAAAGTAGTGCGGGGTGAACATATCGTACCAGAGCATCTGGTCTTTGGGAGTCCACAGACCGTCGGTTCCCAGCTTGTTGGTGACATTTTTTACGACCAAATCGTCGGGAATGGCGGTTTTGTCGCCGATCCAGGCAAAGAGGGAGAGCGTGTCGCCCGCTTCGAAACGGGCCTTGTATCCGTCATAGGCCACTTTGGTTTCGCTGATGCCGGCTTTCACGCGAATGGCGCCGGATTCCGTGGTGACGGCCGCCTTGTTGCAGGCCGCCGCGCACAGAAGCGCAAGGGAAATAAATGCAATTTTTTTCATGGTATGTGATTTTATTTCTTGTCTTATTCGGTCTCGGGATTCAGCACCTCGCCGTCGTAGGACCATTTGTCCACCCACTCGTTGATGTTTGTCGATGTAATGTACATCAGAGGAGTCAGTTTTGCATAATCCAGCTCCAACACGTATTTCTTTCCGTTCTCCATAATGGGCGCCACCACTGTGACATCCTCCAGATCCAGACCTTTGTTGGTCTTTATCTCAAGGAACAACTGCGTTTTGTCCAGCCCGGTCGCCGTCGGGAACACCTTGAACTCGTTGATGCCGGTCAGCGCATTGGCTTCCGTGAGGCGGCCGAGGGTGATGTCGTCACTGATCTCTTCGCTGGGAAGCCCCCAGTGTCCCTTCGTGCGCTCCCTGGTGAGCGTCGCGTAATGGGCCGCGTTGCGCATGGTCACATCGATGACCGTCCCGACGGGAACGTTGGTGATGCGGAGCGTGAACAGGGCCAGCAGACGGTCCAGGTTCAGATGGACGGTCGCCATCTTGTTGTTCTCCACCCTCACGCGGGCGATGCCGTTCCAAGCCTGACGGGGATTGGAGGACGCATCGGTGAGTTTGCTGTAGGTGGCCGGAAGGGTATGGCTGACCTTCGTGGGGAGGGTTTCGCCCAGTTCAAATCCGTTGTCCTTGTCCATGTTGGCGGCCACCAGGACGTCGTATTCTCCTACCGGGAGAGGGATCATCCACTCGCTGGCCTCCTTCGGTGTTTTGAACTCGTGTTCTTCCTTTACTCCGTTGGCGCCGGTTACCGTGTACTTGAGGTGTGTGATATCGCTCTTTACGTCGGCGATGTCTTCCCACTCCAGGTCGTTTCCCAGGAAGCCCCGGCCGTCAGGGGCGGGATATTTGTCCGTCTGCTCATCCTGGGGCATATCCACTTCAAAGTGCGTTTTGTGCGTACAGGCCCCAAGGGTGAACGCTGCCGCAGCCATTAAAAGTATGCAGGTCTTTTTCATAATGCGTTAGTTTTCTACAACGATTTCCACGCGGCGGGCCTCCTTGCTCTGTTTGGTTCCGTGGTCCACGCCCTTGCCGGCGGAACCGCTGATGCGGGATTCCGCAATTCCCTTCTTTACCAGGTAGTTCTTTACCGCCTCCACACGTTTTTCGGTCATAAGCTGGTTGTAGGCCGCGTTGCCGCTCTTGGAAGCATAGCCGTGCAGGGATACGATGGTGTTGGGATACTGTTCCAGAATCCGGACAACCTCGTCCAGTTTTGCGGTCTCCGCTCCCAGCCGGTAGCTGTTGTCGGCGAAATAGACGTTCTCAAATCTGCCGTGATAATACTTTGCGGCCTCTGCGGCGGCAGCCTCCGCCGCTTCCCGCTCCGCTTTTTCTTTGGCGGCCCGCTCGGCGGCTTCCCGTTCAGCCGCTTCCCGCTCCGCTTTCTCCCTGGCAGCCAGCTCCGCGGCTAAACGGGCGGCTTCAGCCGCTTCCCGCTCGGCCTGCTCGGCGGCCAGGCGGGCGGCTTCCGCTGCTGCGGCCGCTTCGGCGGCGGCCCGGGCGGCAGCCTCTTTCTTTTTGTTCTTGCCGAACGAGAACGTGAGCTTGAGTCCGGCGTCCCAGATGAGGTTGGTCTTGTGCGCCTTGTTGGGAATCATATCGAAACGCTTGCCGGTAAGGGCGGTGACGCCGCCGTAGATGCCCAGCTTCACCAAGTCGTTAAACGCGTAGGCGGCACCGACCTGTCCTCCCAGTCCCAGATGCCAGTTGGGGGCCAGCGCCTTCTCGTGATAGCCTTGTCCCTTGGAGAGATTGCCTTTCCAGGTGGACTGGGTGTTCACCGCAGAAATCTGCGGGGAAAGGTCCAGTGCCCAGCGGTCGTTGTCCTTGATGAAGGAGAGCAGGTTGAAGTTGGCCTGGAGGCCGATCTTGAACCAGCGGGTGGGGACGGTAAGGTCTTTGAAATACCAGCCGTCCTTGTCCAGGACCTGCGTCGCCTTCCACTCGCCGTCCGTTGACAGCCAGTAAGGGCAGCAGTCCCGGTTGAACTGGCTCTGCCGGCCATACTGGAAGTTTGCTTCCAGAGAGATGAGACGGCTGAACTTGTAGCCGCCGTACACGCCGCCTTGGATGCCCCAGTTGCGGACACCCTCTTCGGTGATGCTGGAGAAGGTGGCCTGTCCGAAGGACGTGCCGCCCCCCAGTCCCACGTACCAGGGATTCTCCTGGGCGCGGACACCCCATAACAGCCCGAACAGGGCCGCAAGGGAAAGGAAGATTTTTGTTTTTGACATATATTTTGTGAATAAAATATCCGTAAGCCTTCCCGCAGTCCGGGAAAGCAGCCGGGTATGCGCTCGCATCGGGCTTCTCAAAAGTACGAAAAATAACCTCCCGTCGCAGGGGCGGAGGACGATTTTTTTACGCAGGCTTTTCTTTGCTCTGATTTTTTACGCAGAATTACATTTTTTTGAACCAGTCGCGTGGCGACTTGCCGGTTTCACGTGTGAAGATGTTGGTGAAGACATTCCGGGAAGAGAAGCCGCAACGGGCAGCCAGTTCCTCTATTTTCATTTCGGGATGTTCCCGTTTGAGACGCTTGGCTTCCTCTATGCGATGATGGTTGACAAACTGATAGAAAGAGCATCCGTATTCTGATTTGACGAAAAGGGACAGGTAGGTACGGTTCATAGGCAGAACTTCGCCCAAATCGGCCAGCTGGAAATCCGGGTTGGTAAAGGGTTTTTCCTGCTCCATCCACTTGTCCAGCTTCCGCCGAAGCGAGTCATTCTCCGTCGGGGAATGACGCTCCGTAACAGGATGCGGCTGACTCTTTTCCTCTTCATGCTGACGCACCATCTTCCAGGGATCCGGGCGGTTGATGATTTGCTCCGTTGCGTAAGCAAATAAATATATGGTGAGCCAAAGCTGCGTGAAGCCGCGGGTCGGGCTATGGGTCGCACATATATAAACATACACGGCCCCCACGAGGATCACCCGCCACAGATAGCTGATAATCCACTGCACATCAATGTCTTCCAGGGTAGAGAAGTTCTCCTCGCTCCATGTTTTGTAGGTATGCACGTGGGAGACAAGCAGCGAGATGAGCGCAAAAGGATACAATGCGATGAGAGGCCTCAGGTTAAAGGGAATCAGGTAATCCAAAAGCACAAGGGCAATCATGGGTATCAGCTGCAGGAGGGCCGTCCTGAGCGACATCCAGCCGGGACGGAGGGTTTCGGTGGGGTAAAGCAGCAACACCCAGCCCAGCAGGTTTCCCAGCAGCAATTCATACGTGGTGAGGGACATTGCACCCATATCCATCACCTGCGACGGTGCCACAAGGGAACTGACAAGATATACCAGGTCCGTCATCCCCCAGAAAAGCAGCGTGTACCCCCAGAATTTCCGGACGCGGAGTCCTTCCGTATGCCGGAAAATGAGGAAGGCGCCCCAGAAGCAGATTGTTACCGTGACGGTAACCAGAAGGGGCGACAGGATCTTGTCAAAGACTTCCGCCGGGATGTAGTGCGCAAGCCACAGACTCAATCCCACGCAACAGGTCAGGACGATATCAGTATATCGTTTCATAAAAATCATCCTTGTTACCAGAGGAAATTGTTAAAGGGATAACGGCCGGCGTGGATTTCGGCTACCATCTTGTACAAATCGTCCCGGAGTTTGTCGATACCGGTCCTGTCCTTGGCGGAGATGAAGATGCCGGGCGTTCCCTTGCGTTCCTGCCAGTCGGCTTTCCAGTCATCCAGCGTCCAGTTTTTCTTGCTGCGGGGAAGCAGGGAAAATTCATCATAAGGTTCGTAGGTGAAGCGGTCAATCTTGTTGAAGATGGTAAAAATGGGCTTGTCGGCTGCCCCGATGTCGCCGAGCGTCTTTTCCACGACGGCCATCTGTTCCTCGAAGTCCGGATGGGAAATGTCCACCACGTGGACCAGGATGTCGGCTTCCCTCACCTCGTCCAGCGTACTCTTGAATGCCTCGATGAGTTCCGTGGGCAGCTTGCGGATAAATCCGACCGTGTCGCTCAGCAGGAAAGGGCAGTTTTCTATTACGACCTTGCGGACGGTCGTGTCGAGCGTCGCGAAGAGTTTGTTTTCCGCGAAGACATCCGACTTGGCCAGCAGATTCATCAGGGTGCTTTTGCCTACGTTGGTATAACCGACCAGCGAGAGGCGTACGAGTTGTCCCCGGTTGCCCCGCTGCGTGGCCATCTGCCGGTCCACTTTCTTGAGCTGTTCCTTGAGTTTGGCGATTTTGTCCTTGACGATACGCCGGTCGATTTCAATCTGCGTCTCGCCCATACCTCCGCGCATTCCCACGCCGCCGCGCTGCCGCTCCAGATGCGTCCACATACCCGCCAGACGCGGCAGCATATAGTTGTAGCGGGCCAGGTCCACCTGCATCCGCGCATAGGCCGTACGCGCCCGCTGCGAGAAAATCTCCAGAATCAGGCTCGTCCGGTCGATGACTACGACCTTTTTCAGGATTTTCTCGATATTCCGCTGCTGGATGCCGGTGAGCTCGTCGTCGAAGATGACGTACTCGATTCCGTTTTCTTCGCAGTAATCCGCGATTTCCTGCACTTTCCCGCTGCGGATATAGGTCGCCTTGTCCGGCTTGTCCACCTTCTGGATAAACTGTTTGTCCGGGATGGCCCCGGCCGTTTCGGCCAGGAAACGAAGTTCGTCCAGATATTCCTTGACACGCACTTCGTCGTCGTTCTGCCTGACGATGCCGACAAAGGCCGCTTTGAATGCTTTCTTTTCTTCGATGGCCGCCATATTATCGCTCCTTTTGAACCTTTTCCATCAGCGTTCTGACCGCCGTTTCCAGCTGCTTGTCTTCTCCGCGCAGGACGCCGGCCGGGTCATTATAGACCGTGATGTCGGGTTCCAGTTGCAGATTCTCCAGATAACGGCCGTTGCTGACGCTGAACGAACCGATCTGCGGGATGCCGAAGATGAGCGTCGGATCGACCTGATACTCCCACCAGACAGATGTCGCCGTGCCGGGTACGGGCGAGCCGATGATGGGGCCGATACCCAGGGCGCGATAGACATAAGGAAAGCCGCAGGCGTCTGAATAATTGTCTTCACAGACCAGTACGCAGGAAGGTTTGATCCATTTATCGTAGGGTTCGGGCCCCATCGCTATCCCCCTTGCCTTTCGCTCCGTATAGAGCTTTCCGTCCAGGAACGTCGCCAGGTCGTTGTGCAGCCATCCGCCGCCGTTGTGGCGTGTGTCCACAATCAGCGCGTCGCAGTCGCGGTATTTGCCGAGGGCGCGGGAATAGACCTCGCGGAAGCTTGCGGAATTCATACTCCGCACGTGTACGTAGCCGATGCGTCCGCCGGAGCGTTCTTCCACTTTGCGCTCGTTGTTTCTCACCCAGCGTTTGTAAAGTGCGTCGCGCTCGCTGCCCGCCGGCGTCAGAATGACCTTCTGCTCCTTTCCCCCGCTTTTGACTTTCAGGCTGATGCGGTGGCCTGCCGTGCGGGCGAGAGCCCGGTACCAGGGGGTTCCTTCCTTGATTTCCTCGCCATTTACGCTGAGGATGCGGTCTCCGGCCTTGAGCTGCGGCAGATGCAGTTTCAGCGGGCTGTCCGGAAGGACTTCCAGGATTTTCAGTCCCTTTCCGTCATCGCTTTCATCGAAGAGCACGCCCAGCCGTCCCACGTTTCCGTTCAAGCCGTGGCGGTAACGGCCGCCTGTGTGCGAGCCGTTCAGTTCTCCCAGCATTTCCGAGAGCAGCTCGCGGAAGGCGAAATTGTCCGTGATATAGGGCAGGAACTGTCTGTAATTGGCTCCTACGGCAGCCCAGTCCACACCGTGCATATCCGCAACATACCATTTTTCCTTGACCTGCCGCCAGCAATGCTCGAAGATATATTCCCTCTCCTTGTCGGGGAAATACTCGAATTCTCCGCTGAAATCGACGGTCTTCAGGCTGAAATCACTCACATTCACTTTGGACACCTTCTTGCCGTCCACCAGATAGAGGCTTTTCCTGTCCGGCGCCTCGTAAAATCCGCCCTTGAAGTTCTTTTTCACGACGCGGGTCGTCCCCTCCCGGCGGTTGAGACAGACCAGGTCGCGGCTGTTCTCCAGCAGAACGCTGTAATAGAGCTTTTCTCCGTCTGCCGTCAGGTAGTAGTCCCCGATGCGTCCGGATTGAAGCGTCAGGCGGACGATGCGGTCTTCCCGCCCTTCCAGCTTCATTTTCCATTTCTCCTTCTTCTCCGCGGCCGCCGTGTCTTTTTTCGCTTTTTTGTCTTCGGTCAGCAGTTTTTCTATCTTTTCCTGCTCTTTGGAACGCTTGAATTTGAGGAAGGCCTCGTCGTCGAAGAACATGATGTAGATGTCTCCTTCCGCCCCCCAGCTGCCGTGGCTGCGGTAACCTGCCTTGTCGCTTTCCCAAGTCATCGCTTTGCCGTCCATCGCCCATTTGAACCCGCCGTCGGAATACCCGCTTTCGGTCAGGTCCGTCAGCTTGCCGCTGGCGATCTCTATGAGTGCGATGTCTTCGTTATACATCCGTTGACCGCCCTGATAGCCGGTGAGGATGTATTTGCTGTCGGGGCTCCATTCGAAGGGCAGGTCGCCGTCCGAGTAAGAGCAGTTGGTCCCTTCCGGGAGCAGGACTTTTTCTTCGCTTCCGCAGGTGCTGCGGATGACCAGGGCCGTTCTGTTGCGCAGGTAGGCAAGCCATTTCCCGTCCGGCGAGACCGAAGGCTGGAAGCAGACCTGACCCTTGGGGGTGATGCGCTCTTCCTTGACGGGGCCGCCGAATGAGAATAATTTGTCCTTGCCGTCGGTCAGCGTGGCCTTGTAAATGGCCCATTCCCCCTCCCGTTCCGTGTCGTAGAAGAGCGTGCGGCCGTCCTTGCCGAAGCAGACCGTCCTTTCCTGCTGAGGAGTGTCGGTGATTCTGCGCGTGTCGCTCACTTCCAGGGGCGTGACATAGACGTCTCCCCGGGATACGACCGCCACTTCTTTTCCGTTCGGGGATGCCGCAAATCCCGTCACGCCGCTTTTGGTCAGCTGGTAGTTGTGCTGGCGGACCTTGCTGTCTTTGGTAAGGCTGATGTCCACCTTCGCAGGACTGGCACCTTCCTTCATCGTATAAAGGTCTCCGTTCCACGAGAAACACAGCGTGCCCTCGTCGGAAATGCTCAGATAGCGCACCGGATTGTCTTTGAAGCCGGTAATCCGCTTGGCTCCGGACCCGTCAAGGGTGGCCTTCCAGATGTTGCTGTCACCTGCCCAATCCCCGCTTTTTTCCGCCTTTCCGCTGCGTTCGCTCAGGAAATAGAAACTCTTTCCGTCCGGGGCGAAGACGGCGTTCCGGTCTTCCCCCACATAATCGGTCAATCGGGTGAAAAGGCCGTTCTCCATCTTCCATATATCGCGTGTGACGGCCGACGTGTGGTGCTTCCGCCAGGGATCTTCGTACCCCTTGATGTCTTCGTAGAGCATGACACCCTCCCTGTTCAGGCTGAGGTTGCCGACCTCGATGGACAGGACGTTTTCAGGCGTCTGTATCTTTTCTTCGGCCAGCGCTTTCCGCCAATCGATGGCATAGAGCCTATCGCTCCCGGGGAATGCGGATGATTGTGCGTCTTCCTGATAGCAGGCTGAGAAATACAGTTTTCCGTCGGGAGCCACGCATAACGGGGTCTCCGGACCGGCATAGTCACTCAGCCGTTTCGGGGTGCCTCCTTCCGCCGGCACGGCCCAGATGTCTTTCTGGCCTTCACGGTAGGAGGCGAAGATGAGGGTCTTTCCATCCGTTGTCCAAAGCGGTTCCGTATCGTGGGTGGGGTGTGTCGTTATCTGGCGTGCCTGTCCTCCTTGGACGGAGACGGTCCAGATGTCTCCCTGATAGACGAAGGCAATGCTCTGTCCATCCGGTGAAATTGCGTTTTGCCGCAGCCAGCGGGGAGTCGTTCCGGCCCAGACCGTGATGCTCGTCAACACCGCAAATGCGGCTGTCATCCATATTTTCATTGGTTTTTCCTTTAAAAACAAGGTTGACCAAAATAGCTTGGTCAACCCCTTTGTTTTCGCCCCTTTCATTCCTTTCGGAATTTCACTCATCGCGTATCGGGGGCAGTATGCTTTGTTTAGCGGAGCTGGAAAATAACAGGGAAGGTGTAGGTCACACGCACGGAGCGGTCGCGCTGCTTTCCGGGTTTCCATTTCGGTGAACTGGAAACGACGCGGACAGCTTCCTTGTCAAGGGAAGGGTCGATGCCGCGAAGCACCTTCACGTTGGTCACACGGCCATCCGTTTCCACCGTGAACTGCAAGGTGACACGGCCCTGAACGCCGTTTTCCTTGGCAATCTCCGGATAGACCAGATGCTGTCCCACCCATTTTGAGAAGGCGTTGGCATCGCCGCCCATAAAGGACGGTTTCTCTTCCACGAGCTGGAAGGGAATGGCCTCCTCTTCAATATGTTCTTCTTCCACGGCCTCGACATAGTCCATAATTTCAACGCCCGCTTTCGCATCGTCCTCCAGGTTGACGAACATATCGTCATCTACATCCGCATCGTCGTCAACGATGTCAATTTGGTCCGACAGGACGGGAATCTTGGGGATTTCCGGCGGGGGAGGAGGAGTCTCAACGGTCGTGTTGATGATTTCTTCTTCTTCGATAACCTGCGTTACCTCATCGAATTGGCTCACCGTCTGTTTTTCGCGGCTGCCCCATTCGAAAGCGATCAGGCAGATACCCAAAGAGCAGACGAGACCAATCTCCGTGAAGAACAATCTCTTGTTCTCCAAGTTGGCTTCAGATGATTTTTTTATCTTCATTTTTGCTCCTATTATTTCACTTTAAGCCTTCAAAGTTATAAATAATTCAATTTATTTCAAATTTTTTGTCGGAATAGTTGTAGATTTGCAGTAAATTTTAATGAGATGATATCCTATTTCTCCGAGGAAACTCCGTTTGTATTGAAGGGCCGTCAGCGTAACAACCGCTGGCTCAGGCTGGTTGCCGAGAGTGAAATCCGCCGCATCGGCGATGTCAACATTATATTTTGCTCCGACAATTATTTATTGGATGTCAACCGCCGCTTCCTATGTCACGATTATTTTACCGATATCATTACCTTCGATTATTGCGAAGGCGATAAGTTGTCGGGAGACCTTTTTATCAGCATCGACACAGTCAGGGACAATGCGGTCGAATACGGAGCTGAGAGTTTCGAGCAGGAACTCGCCCGCGTTATGGTCCACGGCATCCTGCATCTGATCGGATATGACGACCATACCCCCGAGGAGCAAAAGACGATGCGGGCCAAAGAGAATTACTATCTGTCTTTGAGGGAGCTGGTCTGATGGCGGAGCTTTTTTATGATGTCATTGTCGTCGGAGGCGGACACGCAGGCTGTGAGGCTGCGATGGCTGCCGCCAATCTGGGTTCTTCCGTCCTTCTCATCTCGATGGATATGAACAAGTTCGGGCAGATGTCCTGCAACCCGGCCGTCGGCGGCATTGCCAAAGGGCAGATTGTCAGAGAGATAGATGCCCTTGGCGGCTATATGGGTATCGTAACGGATGCCTCTACGCTTCAGTTCCGGATGCTGAACAAATCCAAGGGGCCCGCAATGTGGAGCCCCCGCGCACAATGTGACAAGAATTTCTTTTCTGCGACCTGGCGAAAAATCCTTGAAACAACCTGTGGGTTAGACATTTATGAGGATTCTGTCATCTCTTTTCTCTTCGAGGGTGAGCGAATCTCGGGCTGCCGGACGAAGACCGGTGCAATTTTTTATTCTCGCAGCGTTGTTTTGACGGCTGGTACCTTCCTTTCAGGCCGGCTTTTCGTCGGTCGTGAAGATTTCGAGGGCGGGCGAATCGGCGAGCTTTCTTCCTTCGGCCTGACTTCCCAGCTGTCGGAACGTGGCATCCGGACCGGCCGGATGAAAACCGGAACACCTCCCCGCATCGACATTTCCTCCGTCGATACTTCCCGTCTTCCTGTCCAGTCGGGGGATGTCCGTCCTGAAAAGTTCTCCTTCCTCCCCTATCTCTCCACCGTTCAGAACGGTACGCCGCAGATGCCCTGTTTCGTCGTGCATACCAATTCGGAAGTCCACGATGTTCTACGTTCCGGCTTTCAGGATTCCCCTTTGTTTTCCGGCAAAATCTCCGGCATCGGTCCCCGTTACTGCCCCAGTATAGAAGACAAGTTGCGGACTTTTGCCGACAAGGATTCCCACCAGCTTTTCCTGGAGCCCCAAGGCCGCAGGACGAACGAATATTATCTTCAGGGGTTCTCTTCTTCCCTGCCCCGCGATATCCAGCTTGAGGCTCTGCACAAGATAGAAGGTCTAGAACGCGCCGTCGTCTATCGTCCGGCCTATGCGGTCGAATATGATTTCTTCGACCCCACCCAACTCAAGGTTTCCTTAGAGTCCCGTGTGGTCCCCGGACTCTTCCTTGCAGGCCAGGTCAACGGTACTACCGGTTATGAAGAAGCGGCCGCGCAGGGTCTGATTGCTGGTATCAACGCCCATCTTTCCGCTGCAGGTCAGGACCCTTTTGTTCTACGTCGCGACGAGGCTTATGTTGGCGTCCTTATTGACGATTTGATTACAAAAGGCGTCGATGAACCCTATAGAATGTTCACTTCCCGTGCCGAGTATCGTATCCTTCTGCGTCAGGACAATGCCGACCAGCGTCTTACGCCCAAAGCTTTCCGTCTCGGGCTCGCCGACCCGTATCGTTACGAGTTTACGATGCGTAAGTATGATGCGGTTGAACAGCTTTCTGACTTTGTTGCTGAGGTTCCCGTTTCACCGGACATCGCAAATCCTTATCTGGCTTCAGTATCCTCCGCTCCCATCGACGGCCGTAAGAAACTGGCAGAACTTCTCGTCCGTCCGCAAGTTGAAGTCCATTCCTTTTATGAAAATGTTCTACGTGGAACGCTTGCTAAGCGTCATTTTGATTCTCTTGTTTTCCGTCCGCTCCGTTCCTCGTTCTCTGGCTCGTCTTATCTTGGCGCTCTCGCCGCTGATGTGACTGCCGTCAAGTTGTCGTTTGCTTCTCCGGAGCTCTCTTTGCGCAAGGCTTTTCTCGCTCTGTCTGACAATGCCGGTTGTCATTTTCCCCCTGCGTCCGATGTCGATTTGCTTCAGTCCGTTGATGATAACTATTCGTCATCTCTTCTCGATAGTCTGGAGGTCCGCATTAAATATGCCGGATATATTGACCGCGAGCGCAAGTTGGCCGACAAAATTCTCCGTCTTGAAAATCTTAGTATTCCCGACGATTTTGATTTCGACCGTGTGGATAGTCTTTCCATCGAATGCCGTCAAAAGTTGAAGCGTTATGCCCCCAGGACTTTGGCGCAGGCTTCCCGTATTTCTGGCGTTTCGCCAGCCGATATTTCTGTTCTGTTGCTCTATTTCGGAAGGTAGAAGTGTTCCACGTGGAACAGAAAGACGCGCTTACAGACGTTGGAGCGCGAGCTTAATCAGTTGCTCGATGCTGTAATTGGGATTCTCTTTGAGGAGCGTTCCGACTACCTTGTTGGCTGCGGGTTTCGCAAAGCCCAGGAGGACGAGGGCTGTGACCGCTTCTTCCGTCGCTGCGCTGACCGCGCTTCCGGAGAAGAGAACGTTGCTTTCGCTGCCCTCCCCTTTGATGACCTTGTCTTTCAACTCCAGGATGATGCGTTGTGCCGTCTTCAATCCGATGCCTTTGATGGACTTGATGCGGTTGACATCTTCCGCAAGGATGGCTTCCCGGATTTCATCCGCATTGAGGGAGGAGAGCATCATCCGCGCCGTATTGGCCCCGACGCCGCTGACGCCGATGAGCAGGCGGAAGAACTGACGCTCGTCTTTGTCCGCAAAACCGTAAAACATTTCTTCATCCTCGCGTAGGATGTGATGGATATAGACGGTGGCCTCGCTTTTGTTTTCCAGAAGTGCGAACGTCTGCAAAGAGATGTAGGCGTGATAGCCGATTCCTCCGCATTCCACGATGACGTCGGTGGGAAGAAGTTCCACGATTTTTCCTTTGATGTAGTCTATCATTTCCTTCGTTTTGAACGCTGCGAAGATAGTTACTTTTCCCCGATTTGGCAAAAATTCTGTAGATGCATTGATTATTCAATCTTTTGACTATATTTGTATGTTTTACCGGGATTATTCTTTAAAACATCTTTATATTATGGAAATCAAAAATGTCGTGGTGGCCGGCGGCGGTGTCCTGGGCTCCCAGATTGCTTTTCAGGCTGCATACTGCGGCTTCAATGTCACCATCTGGCTTCGCAGTGAATCCAGTATTTCCCGTACCCGTCCCAAGCTGGACAAAGTCCGCGATTCCTATCTTCAGGCTGTCGAACTGATGGCGTCTGACCCTGCACCGGCCAACTGGTGCGCGGGCATAGCCGATGCCGGGCGCTTTGACAAGGACGACTGCCTCCGGAAAGTCGAGGCCGCCTACAACGGCATCCGTCTCGAATTGGATATGGCCAAGGCCGTTGCCGACGCGGACGTGGTCATCGAGTCGGTCGCCGAAAGCGTTCCCGAAAAAATCGCTTTCTACAAGACCCTTGCCCCGCTTCTTTATGCCAAGACCCTCCTGCTGACGAATTCCTCCACCCTGCTCCCTTCGCAGTTCGCAGATGTGACAGGGCGTCCCGACAAGTATCTTTCCCTGCATTTTGCCAACGCCATCTGGAAGAACAATACGGCCGAGGTGATGCCTCAGCCCAAGACCTCCCGGGAGTCGTTCGACGAGACGATGGCTTTCGCCAACCAAATCCGTATGGTCGCCCTGCCGGTGATGAAGGAGAAATCCGGTTACCTGCTCAATTCGATGCTCGTTCCTTTCCTGCTCTCCGGTCTGGACCTCTATGCCAACGGCATCTCCGACCCGGCCAGTATCGATACCGCCTGGACACGGGGCACCGGCGCTCCGCGCGGCCCTTTCCAGATTTTCGACGTCGTCGGCATCCAGACGGCTTACAACATCATTTCTCAGTATCGCAAGGTGCCCGGACTCTTCGCTCCGCTTTTGAAAAAGATGATGCTTCCTTACAACTTCAAGGCGATGGAAGCCATTCTCAAGAAGATGCTGGACGAGGGCAAGCTCGGCAAGTCTTCCGGTGAAGGCTTTTACAAGTACTAATATTCTGTAAATCAGAAGATTATTCTTTATTCGACCCCTGCATAGCGGACATTGAAGCGTCCTGCGATGTAGGGGTTGAAATCTTCTCCCCGGGACTGATACTCCTGCAGGAGTTTGACCGCGCGCTTACGCATCCCCTTGTCCTTGATTTCCACGTTGGCACGCTCGATAAAGGCGGGGATGTCTTTCGCTTTGATGCGCGTGAGCGCGGGACGCATCACGAAACTTACCGGCATAAAGATGCCGCCGCCGATGTCACGGGCTTCGCACTGGACGGCTTCCTCGCCCCGTCCGACCTGGACTTTCAGGATACCCCAGTTCTCTTCCAGCACGTGGATGGTCGCCGTCGCGTCGCTGTTGGGGTCCTCCCAGTGCAGCACATCCACAATCCAGTCGCCGTAGTTGTAGCTGCCGACCAGTTCGAAGTCGCTGCGGCGGGTGAATTTCCGCCCCCAGGCGTTGTTGTTGCCGTAGAGCAGCCCGTACAGGTCCACTTTCCCGCTGACGGACATGATGTTTTTCTGCACGTTCTTCGGAACATTCTCCGAAATTTCCAGGATTTGATGGTCGGAATCTTTACGGACGCCGTTCTTTATGCTCCGGTGGAAACTGACGGAAGCGCGGAGGTCTTCGTGCTTCGTGCAGTAATCCACCAGCGGACCGACTCCCATAAAGCCGGCGGCGATTTTGCCCATAAACAGGGTGAAGCCCGGCAGGATGTGGGTCACCATCGGCAGTTCGTGCGTCGCAAGGGTATAATTGATGTCGGCACTGTAATTCCGGACGCGCTTGCGGTTCTTGTCCGCCGTCTTCCAGACCTGGGAAAGGATGTACTTGGCCGGATCCGTCCCGTCCGCCGTCACATAACTTGCCGCCAGCATAATCGGGCTGAAATCCAGGACCACGCTGTCGGATACGGCCGTCAGTTCATTCTGTGCGACGGTGCGACGGTGCTCCTGGGTCGTATAGCCGATCAGGGAGTACTCCACCAGCACCGTCTTTCCGTCGTATGCGGAAGGAAGGGTCAGGGAAAAGTCGCCGTGCTCGTCGGCTGTCGTGCCCATTTTCGCTTCGGCGACGTAGGCCATCGCATAGGCCGCCGGCGTAGTCGTCGTGTCGCGTTTATCTATATGTCCGCGTATGACGCCCGCGCGCGAAGGAGCGGAGAGGGAGACAAAGGCGAATATGAGAAAGAAATAGGAAGCGTACTGAATTTTCATACTGCAAAGTTATCCTTTTCTTCAGAACAATCAAAATCGGGGCTTGCGGAAAGAAGATAGCGAAAGTCGTAAATATTTTTTGTCCAAAATTCATAAAACATTTAATTAACACATCGCGTAAATGATTATTATTTATATTTTTAACTATCAAAATATTTGGTCGCGAAAGTTTAATTATTTTTCGTTGAAGTGTTTGTATTTGAATAATTTTTACTAACTTTGCAGTCCCAAAAAGTGGGGTGTTTTGAAGCAATTTGCTGATAATCAACATTTTATTGGAAAATTGACTAAAGTAATAAGACAATGTTACAACCAAAGAAAACCAAATTCAGAAGGCAGCAGAAAGGCCGTATGAAAGGTCTTGCGCAGA
>CADBLM010000118.1 GCA_902795445.1 uncultured Bacteroidia bacterium | reverse complement strand
TGGCTTTCAGATCCACTTTCCCCTGCTCCACCAGCTGCATCAGCGAAAGCGCGGTGCCTACAGGTTTTGTAATAGATGCTATATCGAAGATCACATCTTCCGTCATCGGTTCCACCACGGGCACCAGGAACTTGTTCCCGTAGGCCTTCTTATATACGACCCTATCCCCTTTCACCACCGCCAGCACTGCACCCGGAATGGTCCCGGCGTCGATGCTTTGCTGAATCACCTCGTCCGCTTCAGGAATCTCAACAGTGCCTTCCGTACAGGATGCGAAAGCAACGACAGAAAAGGCTGCAACCAGGGAAATAACCGTCTTTCTCATCATTCATTGCTACTTTGCGGAAAACCTGAATTCCGTAACGCTGGAATACTTTTCGCCCGGCCGGAGCACGGTGGAGGGGAACCGGGGCTGGTTGGGGGAATCCGGGAAATGGATGGTCTCCAGCAGCATGGCACCGTACTTTTCAATCGGGCCGTATTTCCCCTGATAGGATTCGTTGAAAGTCCTGCCGGTGAAGGTGAGGATGGAGGGTTCCGTCGTCCAGGTCTCGACATAACGGCCGCTGCCGCGGTCATACAGGCAGGCTGCCTTGCGGAGCGTTCCGTCATACCCACGGACCGCCCAGCAGGCCGACATCCCGTGCATGATCTCCAGGTGCCGGTTCGGCATGTCCAGGCGATAATCCACCCGGTGGGGCTCCCTGAAATCGAACGGAGTACCTTCTACCGGGAGAAGCAGGTCCGGACAGAAATGCGTGTTGTTCTGGACGCAGGTATCAGCCTCCACCTGAAGCAGGTGATCCATGACATAGCCGCCCTCATTCCCTTTCAGGTTGAAATAGGTATGGTTGGACAGGTTGATGACCGTCGGCTTGTCGGTCGTGGCCGCATATTCGATCCTAACGGTGTTGTCATCTGTCAGCCAGTAGGTTATATAACATTCGAGGTTTCCGGGATAGCCCTGTTCCCCGTCCGGGCTCAACCGGTGGAACCGGACGCCCGCCCGGCCTTCCTCAACAAGCGTCTCCCCCTCCCAGACAAAGCGGTCGAAGCCCATGGGGCCGCCGTGACACTGGACCGGGACGCCGTCGAACTGTTCGTTGGCCTCCACCTTGTATTCGATGCCGTCGATGGAGAAGGCCGAGCCGTCGATCCGGTTTCCGTACCGGCCGATGACGGGACCGATGAACCGGTCTTTCTTTTCAAAGTCCTCCAGCGAAGAGAACCCCTGGACCACATCGCCCATACGGCCGTCGCGGTCCGGGACTTCGATCCCGTAGATTCTCGCTCCGTAATCCAGCAGGGTCAGAACCGCGCCCGAAGGGGCCGTCACGGTATACATTTTTACCTTCTCCCCTGTGGAAAGGGTTCCGAAATCAGACACTTCAACGCCCGCATGCGTGCAAGCGGCCAACAGGGGCAAAAGGCCCGCCAATAACCATTTTTTCATCATATCCCTCTATTTCAGTACAACAGGAAGCCAGTCGGACGGGAGGTCGGGATCTTCACCCTGAAGTTCCTCCCAGATGCGGGCCGCTTTTTCTTTGGATGCTGTCTTGATCCAACGGGCCGGATGGATCCGGAGAACCTCACCGACACGGGGTGATCCGCCGAGAAGTTTCCAGGGGACCGTCACCGACGAGGCATAGCCGAGGTCGGTATCCTCGTCACTGTTGACCGTTCCGGAAACAAGAAGTTCCGAGGTCTCACCGGCGGCAGTCTCGTGCCAGGAGCAGTTCTCCAGCAGGAACAGTTTCCACTGTCCGGAAGGGCCGGCCGCCAGCTTGAACACCTGGTCGCCGCGAAGCATATCCCTTTCGGTATTGAGCGCCGTGGTGCGAAGGTTCTGCTGCATCGCTCCGGTAGAAATCACGGTCTTGATGCCGGTGGCTGCAAGCAGCTCTCTTACCGTTGCCACATTTGCATCAAACTGCTTTACCGGGTCGTTTCCGAAATTGGTCTCAAGCTTTTCGAGGCCCCGCGCAAACTGGGTCGAAAACAGATAGACAAATTCAGGATTGTCATTGCCTTTCCGTTTCTGGGACTCTCTGATTTTCGCAAGCAGTCCGGTCACGTGTGCATTTTCCGTCTCTGTCCACTTCCAGCATTCTTTCGCACCTGTATATTCCTGGATACAAATGATGTCGAAGGCGTTGCTCTCAACAACGTCCTTGAGGGAATAAAGATACGTAAGCACGCCCCGCCAGCGGTCCTGGCCGGTCTTCCAGGTATTGCAGGAGCACATATTCGCAGCGGCATAGTTGGTGTCGTACAGCGCAAGCGTATATGCACCGTGATAGGCACGTGTCAATTCGATGTTCTTCACCCCGGCGACATTCAAGAACGAGGGCAACAGATACGTGGCATCCAGGGTCAGGGAATTGCCGATGAAAAGCACTTTCAACGTATTCCCGTCCAAGGGGGCAGGGTCCTGCTGCTCTTCATTCACGGGATCTTCTCTTCCCATGTTGCTTCCTTTATAATGAAGTTTTTTTTCGCAGGATATTAAAAGCAATCCTGCCAGCACGACCAACGCTCCGACGGAGGTATGTAATTTTCTTATCATTGTATCCTGTTTATAGCACCCGGGGTAGGGGTCGTGATCCGGAAATCGGCCATGTTGTCGTCCGAGTCGGCGCCGTCGGGGACGCGGGAGTAGCTTACGCCGGGAAGTTGCAGCTCCACGCCCTTGGGGAGCGGTTTACAGAGAGGATAGAGGACCACCCGGTTCCCGCGCATCTGGATGCCGGTTCCGGAATGGCCGTGGTTGCCTTCTGCAGCCCAGGCGTCGACCACGAAACCGTAGTTCAGGGCATCGGCCACCGTTCCGCCGGCGCTTTGCAGGATGATACTGCCCGCCGTGACGGCTCCGGCGCCGCCGGGACGCAGGATGTGGTCGAGGATATCACGGGCGCTGCCCTTGAGGGGGAAGGCGGGACCCCCGTACCACTGGTCCGGGGTTCCGGAGAATCCCGCTTTCGCGCCTGCGCAGACCACGGGCTCCTCCGTGGAATGGTCCCGCGCCAGGGGCGCTTCCAGCTCCACGACGCAGGTCAGCGGCAAAACGATGTCATTGCTGATGTGCACCTGTTTCGTCGCCGGCTCAAAACGGATTCCCGTACCGTGCATCGCGAGCGGCATGTTGGCGGAATGGGCATATTTCAGCGGCGCCTCCAGTTCGAGTCCCGTGCCGGCATCTTCCAGGGACATGGGACCGCGGGCTGACCGTTTCTCCGAAGCCGTTCCAATGGATTTCACCACCACCGTTTCAATGCCGTGGCCCTGGCTGTCGATATCCAGCCGGAGGGTGTCGCCGACGGAAACGCTTTCGACGGAAGTGACCTTGATATTCGTATCCCCGGGAACGGCGTCATACGCGAGATAAACCTGCCGGCCGGGCGTCCCTACGTCCGTTACGGTGACCACTTCATAATCCGCCTTGCAGCTGCCTGCAGCCGGGAAAACGGAGCCGTAACCGAGGGCCAGGCGGTCCCCAACGGAGATTCCACTGACATTGCAGACGGGGATCCGGTCCGCCCCCGCGGGAATGGTGACGGGACCGTCGGGCAACGGCTGCCACACCAGCGTGGGCAGCGGGGCTTTTTGGAGCCCTGGAATGGCTTTAATTGTATGCTTTTCGGCAGCGTCGCCCGCTCCGACAACGATTTGATCGCCGGGAGCCAGGCCTTCGGCAGAGCGAAGGTACAGGACCCTGGAACCCGCCTTGACCGGGGCGGAGAGTCCGGAAGCCGCAAGGCCCAGGACATAATGGCCGCCGGCTGCCAATACCGTTCCCTTGGGAATCTTCACTGTCGAGAACAGCGGCAGGTTGACCGGATGGTGGAGTATCTCCCAAAGGGAGATATCAACAGCCTCCTTCCCGGCGTTATAAAGTTCGATGAAGGAATCATCCGGATGCTCCGCACCGTCGATGCAGAACTCGTTGATTTTTACAGCGGGAGCGCAGCGGACACGTTCCGAAGTACTGACCGATCCCTCTCGCCAGCGCGCCGTCGCCACCAGATTGCCTTCGGATTCTCCCCGGGGGGCGGAGACTTCGAAGCGGACCGTGACGGTATCGCCGGAAGGGACGATGCCCGCCGGGGAACCGTCAAGCGGACGGACCTTCCAGCCCCGGGGCGCTTTCACTTTGACGGATCCGAGGCGCAGAGGCTTCCCATAAACATTGGTAAACCGGACGGCGACTTCCTCTTTTCCTCCGGGGACGAAGGTCTGCAGGAGATTGGGGGCGTCGAGCTTTTCGGGAGCGGCGATGACAAGGCTTCGTTCGGCATAGCCGGCCGCAACGATATTGGCCTGTACCTTCTGCATGGTTTCCGCAGACGGGAAGGTTCCCGCGCAGGTGATCGCGCCCTCATAGAAAGTACCCTGACTGGAAGTGCTGTTATCGCCGCCGTTGCCCAGCAGGATCGCGCCCTGCTTGCTACTGGTCAATTGAAATCCGGTCAAGAGTATGATTTTGACTTTGAC
>CADBLM010000117.1 GCA_902795445.1 uncultured Bacteroidia bacterium | reverse complement strand
GGCCTGGCCCATCTCTATCCGGAAAACAAGTATTCCGACCGGGAAACCGCTTCGTACCTTCCGGCCGACGCCTCCCGGCAGCTGGTGATGTATCACACGCACATCACCGCCGTCGAACGCAACAACACGCTCAAAAACGCGACCAACACCAAGGCGGAAGTGGGATTCGACCTCAATTTTTCCAACGGGATGTCCTTCGGCGTGGTGGCCTATCAGGAGAAAATGGAGAACGGATTCGGCAACCTGACGGAGTACAGCACCTATCTGTCCCGCTATTATTCCAGCGAAAAGGGCATCCTCCTCAGCCCGTCCGGGCAGCCCTACATCGATTGGGACAACCCGGCCCGCGTAGATACGGTCTTTACGGTCAGCGGCCGCACCGGCAATACTTCCGCCAGCCTCAACCGGGGTGTCGAGTTTGATTTCAATTTCGGTCAGATCAAGCCGATTCACACGAGCATCCTCTTCAGCGGCGCCTACATGGAGTCGCAGACCTGGACGACCGGCCCCAATTTTTCCAACCCGAGCGGCATACCCTCCGATTCGGACTATGCCAAGGGCGGGGCCAATACGCCGCCTTTCAAACTGCTCTATCCCAGCGGCCTGTCCCGGGATATCAACCGCCGTTTCAGCGTCAACCTGCGGCTGGTGTGCAATATTCCCCGGATGAAGATGGTCATCTCGCTGGCCAACCAGGTGGTCTTCTACCAATACACCCGCACGACCAACCAGCAGAGCGATCCCGTCGCCTGGATGGACACCGACCTGCGGATGCACGAGATTACGCCCGCGATGCTCGCCGACCCCGAGACCCGCATCAAAGGCATCCTGCTCTCCGCCCAGCGCAGGAACCCTTCCGATACGGATGCGACCGTCCAGCCTCCCATCTGGCTGATGAACCTCCGCCTGACGAAAGACGTGTCCCGGAATTTCGGTTTCTCCTTCTATGTCAACAACGCTTTGTACCATATGCCCTTTCAATCCTCCAACAAGTCCGGCACCCTTACGGAGCGCAATACGGGTACCTTCTCTTTCGGCGTGGAAATGTATTTGAAGATATGAGGCCGCACCTTTCATACCTCTTTGCGCTGATGGCGCTCCTGCTCTCCTGCAGGCGGGAGGCTCCGGTGTCCGTCGATGCCTTCCGCGTGCAACTGGATATGCCCCTGGAATGCCGGGAGGAAGTCCGCTATGCCGCCCGGGCGGTGCAATTCCGGGGACCGGCGGACTATACCTTCCTCACGGATGCGGCCGGCGGAGTGGATGTGACCGGTCTGATACCCGGGATTTACGACATCAATACCTATTATGAAATGTCGGGCCGGGATTACAAGGCGCTGCTTAAAGCGGAATCCTCCCTGGCGGACGACGCCCGTATCATGCTCGGGCTGTCCCTGATGAACCGGCGGATTTTCCGGGCGGAGGATATGACTTTGCAGATACAGGCGATGCTGCTGAGCGACCTGGTGATTTCCAAGGTGTACTATTCCGGTACCAAGGATAAGATGGACCGCAATTATACGGTAGATACCTATATCGAACTTTTCAACAATTCCGACCGGACCGTGTATGCGGACGGACTCTACCTGGCGCTCGCCGAATCGGTCTCTCCCGCCGCCTATCCGGTCAAGGACAATCCCGACTCCATCTACGCCCGTCAGATCTGCCGTTTCCCCGGCAGCGGGACGGACTGGCCGCTTGCTCCGGGGAAAACCCTGCTGGTGGCCGCCCGAAGCGCCCGCAACCACCTTGAGAGCGCACCCTCTTCCGTCGATCTTTCCGGGGCTGATTTCGAGGTGAAGGCGGAGGAGGGGTCCGGCAATCCGGATGTGCGGCGCCTGCCCATCATCTCCAATTCGACCAACATCCAGTATCTCAACCTCACCAACGGGGGGCCGAACGCCGTTTTCCTCTTTGCAACCGACGAAGATGTGGTCCGTGACTGGCCCGAAGTGTATCAGCGCGGCCGGACCTCGGGAGAGCGTTTCCGCCGGATGCACAAACGCTTTGTGCTGGACGGGGTGGAATGTCTCAAAAACCCGTCCCAGTCCGCTCCGGATGTCAATACCAAACGGCTGCCCGACCAGGTTGACGCCGGTTTTGTCACCATCGATGCCGTCAACGGCTACAACGGCCAGAGCGTCGAGCGCCGGGTGTCCCGCTTTGAAAACGGACGGTATTACCTGGTCGATACCAACAATTCCTCTTCCGATTTCGTGACCTGCAACGATCCCACGCCCGGGAAATATGACAAGGAGGGACTGCAATGAAAACGCTTGTCCGCAGTCTCTGCCTCCTTGCCTTCTTCGCGTGCGCGGTGCCGGCCCTTTCCGCGCAGGCCCGTGCCGGGCGCGGCGATGACGCCAGACCGTCCTCTTCGCCTTCGGTCCGCAGCGGCGACGCGCGGCCTTCCGACCCGCATCGCCTGGAAGTGGAAACGGCGCTCCAGCAGTATGCGCGTACGGACAACAGCGCCGGTATGGGCCTTTTCCAGCCGGCTTCGGGCAGCGTCACCTCCTTGAACTTCTCCGGCAGTACGGGGGATTACCACCGGGCGCAGGAAGGCCGTTCAGATCTCGCCTTCTGCTTTTCCACCCTGCGTTACGACCGTTTTACCGATGAACTGATGATGCGCGGGTCTTTCTATTATCGTTACGATTCGGAAAAGGACAGGAAATGGTCCGATGTGATGGATCCGTACTATTCCATTCCTTTCATCTACGGCAGCGCCGTGGCCAAGGATTATGACAGCCACCATTGCGGCCTGGATTTCGACCTCTATACGACGCCGCTTTCCGGCATCGTCTCCGTCGGCATCAAAGTCAATTATGAGGTGGCGGACATCTCCGGCCGGCGCGACCCGCGTCCGAGGACCGGCTATCTGGGGCTGCGCGCCATCCCTTCGCTGCTGTTGACCTTCGGCAAGCACCATATCGGTCTGGACGCGGGGTATGGATATTCCAAGGAAAAACTCAATGGCCTGACCACCGTACAGACCTATCCCAACCTCTATTATTACCGGATGTCCGGGCTGGACCAGGTGGAAGGGACGGTGTCCGGCTATTCGGGCTTCAAACGCCAGTTCGAGGGACATCGCGCCTTCTCGGAATGTTCCTACAGTTTCACGGGGGAACGGCTGAATCTGCTTCTCAACGCGGGATTTGCTTACGAGATACTCAACGCATTCGGCGACAACAAACAGACACCCGGCAGTTTCAACGCCTTCACATACCGTTTGCAGGCCGCTCTCAACCTGCGGGCCGGGAACGGCTTGCATACGCTGTCCGCGGAGGGGAGTTACAAGGACGGAGGAGCGGACGAGTACTTGCAGGAAAAGAAAAGTTCCTTTGACGAAAAAGGCATCTCCACCCAGGTCTGGGAGACGCTCTATACCTACAAAAACCGTTATGTTATGGGCAAGACGGATGTGGGTCTTTCCTATATATATTACGGTGGCATCAAGGACGGCGTGTACCGCTGGAGCGTCGGAGCGGATGCCGGATGGAACGCTTATCGCCGGGCCCGTTATCTGCCCTTCTCTTCCGCCGCCGCTGCGGGCTGGAGCCTGGGTGTCAAGGGCTCCTGCCTGCTGCTTGACATCCGGGGCCATAAACTTGACCTGTCCCTCTCGCTCAAGGGGTATCTTCACACGGAGTCCTCCCTTTCGCCGGCTGCGGACAACCTCTATGTCCGGGAAGTCCTGCTGCCGGACCGGGCCTATTATGCCCGGGATTTCGTCCGGCCCGGAGGAGAACTCACCTGGCAGTTCCCCCTGAAACTGGGCAAGGCGGGCGCGGCCAACGGATATGTCCGCCTTTCCGGCGGCTCCCTGCGGGCTTTTCCGACCGCTTCCCTTCACGATATTTTGCTGTCCGTGGGACTCTTTACCTTTTGAATGGCTCCGATGAAAAAGAATTTCTTCATACTGATTGCCTCCGCTCTCTTCTTCGTTTCGTGCAGACAGGAGGCGGATTCGCGCTATTTCGCACCGGCGGTAGAATTTGCCTCCGGCCAGTATGAACTGAATCTGGAGCGACAGACCTCCCTGGAGGTGGAAGCCGTGCTCTCGCGTCCTGCCGCCGTCGCGATGGAAGTGCGGCTGGTCTTCGGCGGCACGCTCCGGGAGGGGGTCCACTATACGGCATCCGCACAGAGCGTCCGTTTTGACGCCGGTGCGTCCCGTGCCCGCGTGACGCTGAGCCTGCTGCCCGATACGATTATGGATGCGGAGTCCTCCATCACCCTCGCCTTTGTTCCCGGCCGGGATTTTACCGTATCGCTCGAACGCCCGTACAAGACGGGCGTGCAGGTGACGAAAGTTTTCCACACCCCCATCCTCAAACTCCTTTCCGCGCAGAAGGCGGTGACGGCCAATCCCTTCCTCGCGGAAGAAATCCCGATGACGCTGGAGTCCCACATTCCGGTGCAGAACGACCTGACGGTCCATCTGGCCTCGACGGGGCTGGTCCTCGGACAGGACCTGTTTGTCAAGGGAGCGGAGGCCGCGACGCTGGTGCTGCCCGCCGGACGGCAAAAACTCGATTTTACCTTGCAGATTGCCTTTAAGGACGAGAGCGGCTATGCCGGGCAGGGGACGCTTTCCCTGGCGCCCGGAGAGGGGTACGAAGTGTCCGGCAGCTCCGGGGCCTTGTCCGTGACCTTGGCCGACCCGGTCGTGGATTTCAAGTCCCTGCTCAAGACGGCCGCGCTGAACGGAGGGGCCGGTTATCAGATCCGTCAGGGGATGCTGCTGCGCAGCGGCGAATATGACGGCAACACGACGGTCGATCTGGGGCTTTCTTCCCCCGGCTCGAACTACCTGCGCAACTACCGCAATATGTATCGCCATCCCGGTTTCTCCTGTATGGCCAATGCCGCCACTTCCCAGTTGCTGCGGATGTCGGAACTCTTTCCGGGCTGCCTTTATCCCGCTCCGACGGCTATCCTGGACTATGGAAACGACCAGAGCCACCGGCAGTTTACACCGGCGGATTCCGTTTTCCGTTTCGTTCCGGAGCCCGCTCAACCCCTCAAGGGGGTCATCCGCCTGCACAAGCCCCGCACCTTCCTCGCCCGTATCGGCACTTATGCGCAGTGGCAGGCGGATGTGACCGGAGGAAAGGCCTGGGTGGTCGATTCGCGGGCGACTGGCGGGGATATTTCCGCCTCCACCCATCCCGCCCTGACCGGTACGCTTTCCCTGACGCTGGAAAAAGTGGAGGGGACGTACGACTTTACCGGCAGCAGCGCCTCGATTTTTCTTACCGCCTGGTGGAGCAGTCCTTCCGAACAGTTTATGCAGGGCTTCGATACGGAAAAATTCGATGTGTCGCAGGAAAATGGCTTGTGGAAAGTGCAATACAAATTATGGCCTCGATAAGGGGTGGATGTGTTGTTTTTTAAAAGAAAAATATTTACATTTGCGAGTTAAAAAGGAAATTTTAACAAAATAGTATAGTTATGAACTTGAAATCTATGACAAAAGCCTGGGCGGCCGTTGCCGTCGGACTGCTGCTCTTTTCCTGCGCCAAGGAAAAGGGACCGAATGAGAACCCGCCCGTCGTTACGCTGGGCGTTTCAACCGAAGAACTGAACTTTACCGCAGAAGAGGACGCTCCGGCGCAGACCGTCGAAGTGACTTCCAATGCGCTTTGGCAGGCGGCCGTCGATGATACCTGGCTTGAGATTGACAAAGAAAAAGGTTATCAGAACGGTACGATTACCGTCAGCATCGTTGAGGGCAACGGGAGCACAGAAGCCCGCACCGCCACCCTGACCATCGTGGCCGGGAAACTGGTCAAAGAGGTGATGATTACGCAAGCTGCCGGTGGTCCGGCCCTTAAGATTGCAGCCGGTCCGGAAGAAGCCATCGATGGCGACGGCGGAACTGCCACCATCGAGATTGAAAGCAATGTGGAATGGAAGGCCGAGAGCGATGCCGACTGGCTTACCATCCTTGGTTTTGAAGATGCAATTGACGAAGAGACCGAGGGCGTAGCGAGTTTTGACGGCGAAGGTTCCGGCAAGGTCGTGATTGCCGTGGCGGCCAACGATACCTATGTCGATCGTACGGCGACCATTACCGTGACGAGCGGTGACCTCTCCGACAGCTTTATCGTGACGCAGGCCGCGAAAGTTGACAGGATGGCGGTGGAGCCCGCTTCCATATCCGTCCCCGTTGCGGGCGGCGCGTTTGAGGTCGCCGTCGATTCCAACAGCGACTGGAACGTGGAAATTCCCCTTGCCGCAGAGTGGTGTGAGGTGGACAAGGCTTCCGGCAGCGGCTCCGATGTGCTTACATTCACGCTTGCCGCCAACGAAAGTGTACTTCCCCGTACGGCCGAGGTGACGGTCAAGGTTTCCGCCGAACTCTTCGCTACGGTGACTTTCAAGCAGGGCCGCGTCATGCCGGCTGCTGTCCAGAAAGACTCCCTGGCCCTGATGGCCATCTATAATGCCGCTGACGGTGCCAACTGGACCGAGCAGCACCGCTGGGACCTGACCGCTCCGATTACCGAGTGGCAGAATGTCAAGACCGATCCCGCGACCGGCCGTGTCACCAGCATTTCCCTGACCGCGAAAGGTCTCGTTCCCGTCGAGTGGGAACTCCCTGCCGCCATTGGCGACCTGACGGAGTTGACCCTTCTGAAAATCAACAGCCAGAAACTGAAAGGTTCGATCCCGTTCGCTGTCTATTCTTTGGCAAAATTGACGCAGCTCTATCTGCAGGACAATGCACTGACGGGAAGTATCTCCCCTGCCATTGCCGGTCTGACAGAATTGACAGACCTGTATGTTGACCGCAATGCCGAACTGGGCGGGACCCTTCCTGCAGCGATGGGATCCTTGACCAAACTTGTGAACCTCAATATCGCCCAGACGAACATTGGCGGAGCTGTTCCTGCGGAAATGTCCGGTTGCTCTTCGTTGAAAAACTTTATGGCTTTCAAGACGAAAATTACCAGTTTGGGTGATAATTGGGACCAGTATCCTTCTATCAATATTATCCAGTTCCATTCTACGCCGACGCTGGAAGGACCACTTCCCGCATCCATCGGTAATTCGACCACAGTTACCGCCGTCCAGTTGTATGATTGCAACTTTACAGGCAATGTTCCCGATTCCTGGGGCAATCTGCCTGCCGCTTGCAATATGGTACAAATCCAAGGCAATAAGCTTTCCGGTGAACTTCCCATTGCGTTCTTTACCCACTCCAAATACGCCGTGAAGTGGAATGCCGCTCAGAAGATATTGCCCCAGCAGGAAGGTTTCGGTCTGACCGAGCCCGTAGCCTTACCATAACGGAAGCCTCCTTCCCGAATGAGACCGGTCCCTTTTGTGGCCGGTCTTTTTTTCGTATCTTTGGGCGATGAATCGCTTGCGTTCCATATCCTTCGGCCTCTTCTTCCTGGCCGCTTGCCTCTTTGCCCTTCCGGCGGATTCTGCTCCCCATCGCGGGCTGGCCACCGACCCAATGGCCGTTGCACCCTGCCTGGCGCTTCCCAAGGACAAACTGAACGGGCCCGTGCTGTTTACCTCCCGCCTGTTGGAGTCCAACCGTACCCACGGAAAGGTGTTTGCTCCCGGCCAGCGCAGCCCGCTTCCTGTGCTGATGACCTTCAGCCGGAAGGACAGCGCCTCCGTCACGCTGCGCTTGCTGGATTATCGCTCGCCCCAGGGGTATCGCTGCAAGCGTCCCAAAATTCCCTGTCCTCCGATTTCCTTCCCGCTGCTGCGTGAGAGTGCCGACAGCCTCTGGCTCGATGTGAGCGGGTATTTTTCCACTTACCCGCAAATCGTATCCGTCGTACCCCGCAAGTTTTTGAAAGATGCGGCCGACTCCGTCGAGTTTCTGGGCATACGCACCCGCCAGGACTATATGCAGTTGGTGACCCGTTATCATTATCCCGGCGGTATGGTCTTGAAGGTCGCCTCTTCTTTCCTTTTCCTCGACCGGGAAGCGATGACGGTCAGGCAGGTCGATGCCCGGAAGGTCGGCTACAATTATGCAGAGTTTATCGATTCGTCCGGACGGCTGGTACGGGGCATCCGCAAATGGAACCTGGAGGCCGGGAAGCAACTGGTCTTTTATGTGGATTCGGCCTGTCCGGCACCGTGGTTCCCTTATATCAAGGAGGGTATCGAAGATTGGAACAAGGCGCTTGAAAAGGCGGGGGTGACGGCCCGCATCGTCGTCGCTCCCGAGCCGGAACGCTCGCTTGCCCTGCGTCGCGACCCGCTTGCCAACTGGGTGCGGATGATGCCGGTGGATGAGCCCAATGCCAAAGGCGATGTGCTTTTTGATCCGCGCAGCGGCGAAATCCTGCAGGCGGACATCCTGATCTGGAGGGGCCTGCCCCGCCTGCTCTCCGACTGGCGTTATGTCCAGACCGGGGCCGCCGATCCCGTAGCCCGGCAGGATTCCCTTCCCATCGAGGTGCTGGGCCCGATGCTTCGTTACAGCATCTGCCACGAAATGGGCCACGTGCTGGGCCTGAGTCACAATATGGGGGCATCCTACGCCTATCGTTCCGCCTCCCTGCGCAACCCGGCCTTTACCCTCCGTTACGGGACCTGCGCTTCCGTGATGGATTATGCCCGCTTCAATCATCTGGCAACGGCGGCGGATGTCAAGCGCGGTGTGTACCTGCTGCCCCCGCGTCTGGGCCCGTATGATGAGTATGCCATCGCCTGGGGTTACGCTCCGGCCCCCGCTCCCAAGCCCGGGCCGTACTGCTATTTCGCGCCGAACCAGTCGGGCCCTATCTCCCCCGACCCGTCCGCCCTTCCGGATGCCCTCGGAGACGACCTGCTTGCCTCCAGCAAGGCCGCTTTGGCCAACTGCCGGGCCCTTCTCACCCTCGACGGCCTCACCGGGCACAGAACGCAACTGCTCCGGCGCTACTACTATCGCAGCATTTATCTGACCTTATCCCATATAGGCGGCGTCATTGACGGTAAGCCCGTAAGCGAGAGTCTGCAAACGCGCACCCTTGACTTTATCTTCCGGCAGCTCGCCACCGTCCCTCCCGTCTTGCGTGACGAGCGGCTCCAGCAGCAGATTCTCAACGAACTTGACGGCAACTTCCTGCCCCGTCGTGTCTGTGAAAATGGAGGTGACCCCGCCCTGCAGCGCTACCGCCGCCATCTCACCCGTCTCCACAAGCGCTGGCCGCAACTCCAGTTCACTCGCCAGCGGGTCCCGTAAGCCGAAATAAGAGCCCCGATAACCTTCCTTCTCTCCCCTACTGGCGCGTATTTTGCCGTTGCGGATATTCTATTGACAGTCATTTGGTTGTTAGCGCATTAAGTGCAAAGTCCGGGACTTGTTTGTGCGCGGCATTAATGAAAATCCTCCCGGGACCGTGGGGTCTCGGGAGGATGATGGGATGATATGTCCGATCGTGGATTAGCGGGTACCGCCAGCCCACCAGACGTTCTCTTTGAAGACGTAGGAGCCGTCGCCGAAAGCCGCCTTGACGTTGGGGTTGGTCGTCGTATCGGACGAACCGTAGCCGCAGCGGAGCGGGAAGAGTCCCTGCGCATTCTTGGGGTTCTCGAGCACGATGTAGTTCTCGGCACCGTTGCCCTCGGCCCTCAGACGACGGACATCGTTGTAGGCCTGGACGCTGCCGCCGTTGGAATTCTGGAAGTACAGGTATTTCTGCACCATAATTTCTGCCAGCAGGTCGTCGTCCGCAACCGTGTCGAACACATTGGTCACATAGTCGTCCACATCGCTGTCCGTCAGATATTCGCCGTCGTAGAACGGACCGTAAACGCCGTATCCGTAGAGGTCCTGGAATTTCTGGGCGGACTGAACCATCGCGTTGACATTTTTGAAGGCTTCGGCCAGGCCGTTTTTCAAGGCGGCGCGGGCATCCGTATAGGAGCCTTTGCGGGCCAGGACCTCAGCTTTCATAAACTGCAATTCGGCATAGCTCAGCAGGTAGGTCGGAGAATCCACCGAGTAGAAGAAAGTGTTCTCCGCATAAGCCCACTGGACTTCAACTCCCTTACCGCAGGGAAGGGGCTCGAAGCCTTCATCCGGATCGTTCGGATCGGTGATGACGGGAGACCAGTTCCAGCAGTAAAGCATATTCATACGCGGGTCGTTGCGGGCGTTGAGTTTGTTGAACAGGCTCTCGGAAGCGGCAATGGCCTCGCGGCTGTAAGTGAAGCCGAACAACGGGTTGATCTGGCTGTCACCGTCGTACTGGGCGATTTGCGCCTGCTCGCTCGCAGAAGTGAACGATGCGTCGATATCGCTGAGAATCTGTGTATAGGCCATATCCTGGTCGGCAGCCTTCAGAATGGTCTGAAGGGTCAGGCGGGCACGCAGACCATAGGCAAATTTCAGCCATTTCGCGCTGGAGCCGCCATAGATGAGGTCGTTCCCGCCGGTACCGAGGTTGGAGGACACGCCGGGAGTCGAGAGGGTCTCGATCGCCTCGTCCAGGAGTTTCATCACCGTTTTGTAGATGTCTTCCTGCTTGTCCAAGGCCGGCGTCTTGTATTGGTCATAGTTGCAGGCCTGGGAATAAGGCGTATCGCCGAAGAGGTCCGTCAGGATCGCGGAATTGTAGGCCAGCAGGATTTTGGCGGCGGCGTTGAGGGCGGCATTGCCGTCATCGACCGTACCGGAACCCTTCTCGGTCTTTTCAATCACTTTCCGGGCGTCTCCGATAGCCTTGTAGATGCCAATCCAGGTGTTGTTGAAGCAAGAGGAGGAAATCCACTCGCCCGTGCGCTGGTCGGCCTTGTAGAACTGGTTGTGGCAACCGCCCCAGTGTTCGACGGCAACTCCCAGATAGGTGTTGAAGTCTCCGCCCGTTACCGTGAATCCGCTGGCAAGGCAGACATCCGTGAAGGTAAACTTCGCATCGGCGTCCTGCGGATGGTTCACGTCTTCGTTCACCCGGTCGAGGGCGTCGTCGGAGCAGGCGTTGAACGCAGTCAGGGCTGCGGCCGTCATCAAAATATAAGCAAATTTTTTCATACGGCTTAGAATTTAAAGGTTAAACCAAAACCATAGCTGGCCGTACCCGGCAGGGAGAAACGCTCGAATGCACCGCTCATATTGTTGTTACCCTGGGATGCTTCGGGATCGAAGCCCTTGATGCTGGTCCAGAGCAGGATGTTGCGGGCGAAGGCGCTCGCCGTCAAGGTCAGGCGTTTGCCGATGGCGAAAGGATAACTCAGCGACACTTCGCGGAGTTTGAGGTAGGAAGCGTCGTGGATGAAGGACTCGGAAATGTCGTTCAGACGGCTGAAATAATCCTGGGCGTTGTCTCCGCTGATATAGATGGTGTTGGGGACATAAGTCGTCTTGCCGTTCACTTCGACGGGAACCACGGCGCCGGGCTCCTCGTCAAAGAGGAACTGGTCCATCTTGCGGTATTCGCCGGAACGTTTGCTGGTACCGTAGTAGTCCATCATCGTCTTGGAGCCGCAGTACATCTGGCCGCCCTTCTTCCAGTCGAAGGTGGCGCTCAGGCGGACCTTGTACACTTCGAGGGTGGTCGAGAAGCCCATCTGGAAATCAGGGGCCACGCTGCCGATCACTTTCTCTTCACCGATGACAGGCATACCGCTGTCGTCCACGATGACGTGTCCTTCCGGGTCACGGGCGTATCCGACACCGTAGATGACCGGGAACTTGTCGCCGATGCCGGCACGCACCTGGGGCTCGACGAAACCGCCGAGATAGATGCTTTCCACGCCTTCGGCGAGTTCATCGACATAGTTGTCAATCTTGGTGAAGTTGACGCCCAGGTCCCACTTGACATTCTTGGTGCGGACGGGATTCAGACCGAGGGTCAGTTCGTGCGCGTTGGTGTGGATGGAACCGGCGTTCATCATCTTGTACTCGAATCCGGTGGAACCGGCCAGAGGAACGCTGAAAATCTGGTTCTTCACGTTCTGGCGGGAGTAGGTGTACTCCAAGGACAGCAGGCCCTCCCAGAAAGCCAGTTCGGCACCGATCTCGTAGGAGCGGTTGTTCTGGGGCACCAGGTTCTCATCATACAGGGTCGAGTCGGGAGAGTAGGCCACGATGCCGCCCATCGGATAACTGACCGGCGTCATCGAGTAGAAGCCGCCGCCGTAGGCAGGCGTGGAGTAGTAGGACTTGTAGTACTGTCCGGGCATACCTACTTCCGCGTAGGAAGCGCGGATCTTACCGAAGGTCAGGACGTTGTTCTTGAGTTCTTCGATTTCGGTGAAGACGAAGCCGGCGGAAACGGACGGATAGAAGAATCCGCGGCTGCCCCGGGGCATCTGGGATACGAGGTCGTAACGGCCGGTCGTATTGAGGTAGAGGATGCCTTTCCAGTCGAGGGCGATGTTGTAGAAGTTACCGAAGGTCAGATACTGGTACTTCGTGGCGGAAGAGACAAAGTTGGTCGCGTTGTTGAGGTTGTTCCAGCCGGAGAACGTGTAGTTCTGGCCCCAGGCGTCCACCAAAGCCGTCTTGGTATAGACGATTTCGTTACCGTAGAGGAAGTTGAAATGCAGGTCGGGGGTAATCTTGTAGTCGAAGGTGACCGTCAGCAGGGAGTTGAGTTCGTTGCTGGTGTAGCTGATTTCGTCGATTTCACCCTTGCCGTTGGACATACCGTAGCCATAGACATTGTTGTAGGTCGTCGTATAGGCGTCGTCACCGATCTGGTACTTCACATCCAAATACATATCTTTGGTGAAGGGATATTTGAAGTCCAGATAGGCATTGCCGTAGAAACGCTGGGTGTTCTCCTTGAAGGAGTTGTTCTCGACGGCCCAGTAGGGAGCGGGGAAGCCGCTGGTGGCACGGTAGGTCAGCTGCTGCTCGGGGTGGTTGAGCTTGTGGCTGGGAATGCCCTTGAGGTCGTAGTTGGCCGGGGCGCCGTAAATCATAGCGGTCACGCCTTCGTTGGCACCGGACTGCTTGTTCACGATGGATTTCACGAAATTGGCACTGGCACCGGTCGTGAAGTACTTGCCGAGACGGGCGTTGGCATTCAGTTTGGCGTTGTAACGGTCCATACCGGTGCTCGGAACGATACCGGTCTGGTGGGTGTTGCCGATGCTGAAGGCATAGTCGCCGCGGCCCAGGTTCTGGGCTACGCCGATATTGTTGCTCTGGGTGAAACCGGTCTGATAGAAGTCGCCGATGTTGTCATAGGCACGCGGAGTGGCCCAAGGGTCGAGGCCTGCGTCAGCACGCTGGGGAACATAATACTGTCCGGGGTGCTTGCCCGCTGCGGTGTAGGTGTTGTCCGTGTTGCCGCCGTAGGTAGGATCGTCCGCCAGTTCGGAGATTCTCGGGCCCCAGACCGTGGAGGCAGTGGGGTTGAAGACACCGCCGTTGCCCTGCGCGAATTCCGTCTGCACTTCGGGCTTGACGGAGACGGTGGACCAGGCGAAGTTGGAGTTGATGGTCACCACGGGACGGCCGCCGGTCAGGCTCTTGCCGCTCTTGGTCGTGATGATGATGACGCCGTTGCCGGCACGCATACCGTACAGGGCGGAAGCGGCCTGGCCTTTCAGGACGTTGATGCTTTCAATGTCGTTGGGGTCGATATCGAGGGCGCGGCTGGAGTAGTCCGAGCCGGTGACGCCGTTGCCGGGGACGTCCAGGTCAGGGGTGGATGCGACGGGCATTCCGTCCACGACATACAGCGGGCTGTTGTCGCCGGTGAAGGAACGGGCACCACGGATGATAATCTGCGTTGAGGCGCCGGGCATACCGGAAGACGGGGTAATCTGGAGACCGGACATCTTGCCGGACATCGCGCTGGCCAGGTCGGTCGGAGCGCCCTTGGTCAGTTCTTCGTTGTGAACGGCCTGCGTGGCATATCCCAGCGCTTTCTTTTCGCGGGAGATACCCATCGCCGTAACGACGACTTCGTCCAGATACTTGCTGTCAGGCTCGAGAACGATAGCCAAAGTGGGTGACACAGGCACTTCCTGTGTCTGCATGCCCATAAAGGCGACGACCAGGGTACCGTTGGGGGGGGCGATAATGCTGAATGCACCGTCCATATCCGTCAGGATGCCGTTGGTGGTGTCCTTCACAAGCACGTACGCACCGATGACGGGCTCCCCGTCGGCGGTGGTCACGGTTCCCTTCACCGTAATGTTCTGGGCCAATGCGACAGAACCTGCGGAAAAGAGAAGAATCGCTAGTAGAAACTTGATTCCTTTCATTGTGAACAGATAATTTATAGGTTTAATAGAAAAATTCATTCTAACCCAAATTTCGCTACAAGACGCAAAAGAACGACTTTTTTTATAAAAATGCAAATTTTTTTGCCATTTAAATGCATTTAAACGACGATTTCACAGAAATGTCGTCTTATTTTTCATTTTTTTTCCGAGTTGAAGCCACCGTCTGTAGCCCCCAATGGCCACGAGGGAATAAAGCCCGTAGATGGCCGCTTTGAAGGGGATACCTTTATATATATATAAGGCGCAACAGACCAGATCCACCACCAGCCAGAGCAGCCATTGTTCGGCGTACTTCCGGGCCAGCGCCCAGAGCGCTACGATGCTCAGGGCCGTCGTAAAGGCGTCCGTCACAGGCACGGTGGAGTTGGTGGCGTGGCTCAGGAAAGCCCACAGACCGAGCCACAGCAGGGCGAAGATGCCGGCGACCGGTGCGATGCGTTCCCGGGGGAAGCGCGTGATGCCCTTGCCGGCCTCTTCTTCGCTTCCCGGGGCTGCGTTACCGGATGTGAGTTTTATGTGACGCCGCATCCCGGGACATTTCCACGCGACATAACCATAGACGGCTGCCAGACAGTAGTAGATGGCCATTCCGAAATCCGCATAAAGCCCGGCCTTGTAGTACAGCACCATATCTACGGCCGGCATCACGACGCCCGCCAGCCAGAGCCAGATGCTCGCCTTGTACTCGAGATACAGGTAAATCAGCCCGACGGCAAAGCCGATTAAATCCAGTATTTGTAGATTACTCACAGTATTTTTGAATAGGAAGATTCTTCGTTTCACAAGCGACCATTTTCCCGTACTGGGCCGCGAAGCGGCAGGGAGCGGTGAAACGGGGAATCTTCATGTTAAAAACTCATCCTCACGCTGGCCATCGCGTTGCAGGGGGCGACGGGAATGAAGCCGATCTGGTAGTAGCGGTTGGAGTCGGGATGGCCGGCGCTCTCACAGATAGCGGAATAGACCCATCCGCTTTGCGCCACCCGGGCGTTGAAGACATTGTTCACATCCACGCCGACGCGCAGCGACTTGACGACCCGGAGGAAGGTGAAGGTGTATCCCAGTCCGAAGGAGGAAAGGGAATGGCCGGGCAGGGACCGGTCGATGTTCTGCGTGTTGTCGAGATACTGCCGGCTGACATACGAAGTGTGCCAGGTCAGGCTGACGCCCTTGTAATGCACGTCGGCGAAGACATTGACGACAGCCGTCGGAGAGAAGGCCAGGGCCTTGTCCGAGTAGTGGAAACGGCGGCTCCCTTCGACCCACACATCTTTTTCCGTATCATAATATCCGCCGTCCCAGTCTTCTGCCACCTCGTCGAAGTCCAGCAGACGGTTGGCGCTCAGGGCGGCGTTGGCTTCAAGGTGCAGCCAGGAGGTGACATCCCAGCCGGCCGTGATTTCAGCGCCGGTGCGGTAGGAGCGGGCGATGTTGGTCGTCAGGCTCTCGCCGATGTCGCTTTTCTCGCCTGTCTGGACCAGTTGGTCCTTATAATACATATAATAGAGGTTGACGCCCGCGTTCCAGTTTTCGCCCCTGAACTGATAGCCGAGTTCCGTGTCTATCAGGTGTTCCGCCTTCGGGAAAGGGTAGTTCCCGTTGTCGGTGTAGTTGTTGCGCTCCGGCTCGCGGCTGCTCCAGGCGACGGAGGCATAGGCCCGGTGTCCGTCGCGGGCAAAGTTGACGCCGGCTTTCGGGTTGAAAAAATCAAACTTCTGCAGCACATCCAGCGTCTGCTGCGTCGTGTTGTCGGTATCTTTTCCGTTGCTGTCTTTTTTGATGATGTATTTGTCGTTGCCTCCCCAGGTGCGGTAGTTCACGTGGCGGTACTGGAGGTCGGCGAAGACGCTCCACTCCCGGGTGATGTTGAAAGCGGCTTTCAGGAAAATGTTGGCGTCCATCTTGCGGGCGTCGGAGTTGTAGTAGTCGTAGCGTCCTTCCTTGAAGTAGCGGGCGATGAGTTCGTCGTTGCTGCAATAGTTGAGGTGGGCGTAGTGGTTGCCGATGAATTGCTGCACCGCCACGCCGCCGCTCACATCCCATCGTTCGTTCTTCCACATCAGGTTGACGATGCCGCCGAAATGATGCTGGTCCAGTCCTTTCTTGCGGACGAAATCCGCCTTCTTGACCGTGTTCCCGCCCTCGTCGGTAAACCAGGGAATGCCGTACTTGAGCAGTTTGTTCTTCTCGCGGAACTCTTCATACCAGCCGTAGCCGTGGGTGTAGTGCAGGGTGGCGGAGAATTTGAGCCGCTCCGTGATGGCCCAGGCGGCGTTCAGCAGGTGGTGGTTCTGCCAGAAATTGTCGGTCGTGCGGGGCCAGAAGGAGCCGTCCTTCATCGTATAACGCCGGGTGGTGTAGTTGCCGGCCTCGTCCTGGATGAAATCGCCGTTGTCATCCGTCGCCAGTTGTTCATAGAGGGAGTTGTACCGGCCCAGTCCCACCCGGCACAGGTCGGCGTAGGTCTTGATGCCGGTGGCAGCCCCATAGGTCCCGTCCATCAGGGAAAGGTCGCCGCTGCCCGCCGTGATGCCGTTCCAGGCCTGCCCGGTGTTCTCGAAGTTGCCCAAGAGTTTGTAACCGAGTTTGAGGCGGCGGCCCAGCCAGGTGAGGGCACCGTAGTAACTGCCGGAGCGGCCGGCCGTGCCGTGGACATAGCCGTCCGTCCCGCTTTGGTGATAGGCCGCTTCCAGGATGAGGTGCTTCCACAGGAGGCCGGAGGACAGGTTGAGGCCGGCCGTGTAACTGTTCCAGGCACCGTAGGCTGCGTTCACGGTCGCCGTCGGGATGAGGGAGGGCTCGCCGGTCGCCAAGGATACCGTACCGCCGAACACGCCGTCCCCGTTGGTGGAGGAACCGATGCCCCGCTGGATCTGTACGCTGCCGAGCAGGTGGCTGTAGGAGTTCATATTGGCCCAGAAGACGCACTGGTCTTCGGGGGAGTTGAGGGGCACGCCGTCGAGGGTGACATTGATGTGCGAGCCGCCCGAGCCGCGGATGCGCAGATAACTGGTGCCGATGCCGGTGCCGTTTTCGCTCCAGGCCGTCACGCCCGGCGTGCGGGCGAAAAGGAAGGGCAGTTCCTTGCCGCTGCGGGAAAATTCGGCCAGTTCCTTGCGGCCCAGGTTGGCTACGGCGAAAGGCGCGTCCTTCGAAGCGCGCACCGCTCCGATGACGGCTTCTTCCAACAGGATGACGTCGCTCGTGTCGGCGGAGGCCAGGGCATCGGAATGATGGGCTCCGTCCTCTTGCGCGTGGGACGGAAACGCGTGTGCCGCGAATGCGGCTGCCAGAATGGCGGTCAGAAAGTGTTTTTTCATCTTTTTCCTACGCGGGCATTACCCCGATCAGTTTTAAGAGTGTACTCTCAGCCTCATCCGCCGGCCGGCATCCGAAGATGCCCGGCCGGGGTGAAGCACCCCTTGGTTTGCTTGCCGCACGGGCGGCTCTTTTCGCAAAACCGCTGCAAAAGTAGTCATATCCGTCGAAAAATGCAAGAATTGTTGTAGTTGTTTATTCGTTTCATAATTTCAAAAATGAAAAGATTTTTTTGCGTAATAAAAATATTTAGCATAACTTTGGCCGTTGATAATGACCTTGCTTTTTAACATTTGTTAATGCTAAAACGAAGTACCATACCCTTTATTTGCAGCATACATCTTGTCTTGTCTGCCCTCTGCCGTGCTTTTAAATGGTATAGGGGGGGGGTATCATAAACATCTTATAATTCCGACTTTTCGCTTTTTCCACCGAGATGGATTTTCCATCCCGTGCTTTTGTCGTATCCTGTTAGTCAAAGAAATCTAAAAATATGAAAATCAAGTACCTCAGTCCGGAGTCGGATTATATCGTGACCGACCCGATGCTCCCCGTCGCCAGCAGCGAAGATGCGTCAGGGGTCAGTACGGACGATGTCGGCGGAGACGACACGCTTGAAGACCTCTTCGGATAAAATGAAAACGCCAAGGTTATGAAGCAGATAAGTGTATTCAAACGTTATATGACCGCCGGTATCCTGACGGCTGTCAGCTTGATGTCGGCGGGGTTGCTTGCTTGTACGAAGCAGCAGGAAGAAGCGGAAGCCGTTGCGACTTCGGGGGCGGAGGACGCTACGGAGCCCGAAGGGCATCCGCAGGATGTCCCGATGAAGCTTCTCTACCTGTCAGCCGACCGGGAAGAAGACCGTGACGAGGCGCAAGAAGGAACAAAGACCTTTATCGATGGTACGGAGGTCAAATGGGAAATCGGTGATTCCCTGTCCGTCTTTACCTCGGTCAATACGGAGCCCCAAGAATTCAAGATGAAGGACGACTGCAAAGAGGCCGTGCGCGGCGGTTCCACATCGGCCAGTTTCCGCGGTCTGGTCGCGGCCAGTGCCAAAAAAGTCTGGGCCGTCTATCCCCACGACGTCAATGCCCGGCTCGTAAAAGAAAATCAACTGAAAATCGTTCTTCCCCAGGTGCAGTATGCCGGAGCGCACGGCACTTCCACCTCGATGCTGATGGTCGGAACGGCCTCGATTGTTGAGGGAGATATTCCCAACGGAGCCTTGTCCGTTTCCAATGTCTGCGGACGCGTTGCCGTGACGATTACCCGTGATGACGTGACGGCAGTGACTGTGAACGGAAAGAATCTGGCCGGTACGGCGCAGGTGAGCGTGCAAAACGGAGAAATCCTGTCGTTGGATGAGGGCTTTTCGTCCGTAACCCTGTATCCCCGGGAGGGATTGTCCGTTTTTGCCCCCGGAACCTATCAGATTGCCGTCTTGCCGGGAATGACCCCGGCGGAAGCATTTTCTGTCAGCCTGTCCGTCAGTGCGGATTGTGGCGGGACGAGCGTGCCCGCCGTTGCGACTGCAACCATCGCCAAAAGTGTCAGCATCCCCCGCAAAAGCGGCGTCAAATTTACCGATAGGTCCTTGATTGGCGCTGTCAGCAGCGCCTGGACCTATTATATCGGGACTGCGGAGCAGCTGGTCGGATGGAATGTTTCCCGCACGGGAGACGATGCCGCCGCAAATAACAATATGACCGTCCGCCTGACGGCCGATATCGATATGAGCGGAAAGGCGTGGACGCCCAAAGATTTCCGGGGAACCTTCGACGGAGCGGACCCGGTCAGCGGAGACGCCCGTCGAATCTATAACTTTACGCTTACTTCTGACTTGCAGAACGTGGGATTGTTTGCAACGATGCTCGGAAGCGCGACGGTCCGAAACCTTGTTTTCGGAGCGGCACCGGGGCAAGATGTTTGGGATGGACAGTCTGCCATATCTTACACGGGAACGGACGACGGAAGATGGAACAATGTCGGCAGTATCTGCGGAGTGATGGAAGGGACCAGCCGGATAGAAGGAGTAACCAATTATGCTTCCGTGACCGTGGCTTCCTCCTGTACGGCGAAAACCTGTCTGGGAGGGATAGCCGGTATGGTGTCTCAGGATGTTCTTTCCGGAAAGATAGAGCGATGTATCAATCGCGGGACACTGACGCATAACGGAACTTCTGACACGACCAATCAGATGATAGGCGGCATTGCAGGTTCGATTGAAAGATGTACCCTCCTTAGCTCGTGCCGCAATGAAGCTGAGATTGTCAATGCCTGTCCGGGCGTGCGGCTGATGGGAGGCATATCCGCCTGTACCAATGGAGAAGCCT
>CADBLM010000116.1 GCA_902795445.1 uncultured Bacteroidia bacterium | reverse complement strand
GGAGTCGCAGGCCTCACGCGAGGAAACCCGCGAGGCCCGGGGCGGCCTGGCCGAATTTATGGAAGCCCTGGCCCGGAAAAAGCAGGACGAGAAACAGGCACAGGAAGATTATATCGAGAAGAAAATCGCCCAGATAGATGCCCGCAAGGAAAGGGAAAGGGCCCGCAAGGCCCGGCGTGCGGGAGAGCGTCAGGCGGCGCAGGATGCTGAGCGGCAGCGCCGGGAAGAGCAGGAAAGGGCGTTCCGCACGGCTCCGCTGCAGGTGGGGGAAAAGGTCCGCCTGAAGAGCAACCGGATGGTGGGCGAGGTGATTGAGGTCGGAAAGAAAACGGTCACCGTTGCCGTCGGCAGCATCACGACCCGGCTGAAGTCGCCGGAGGTGGAGCGCATAACGGCCGGAGAGTATAAGAATTTTTCCAAAGAAGCCCGCAAGACGGTCATCACCCGGCAGGAAGATCCCGCCATCGCCCGCCGCAAGCTGGAGTTCAAACCGGAGCTGGATGTGCGCGGCGAACGTCTCGCCGATGCGCTGGACAAGGTCACCCAATATATCGATGACGCCATTATGCTCTCGGTGGGCAGCGTGCGTATCATCCACGGCAAGGGAACCGGTGTCCTGCACGAGGAAATCCAGAAATTGCTGCGCGTCACTCCCGGTGTGGCGAGCGTCAGCGACGAACATATAGAGATGGGCGGCAGCGGAGTCACCGTCGTCAAATTCTTGTAATGGTAGCGACGCCCCTTCATATCAAGACTGCCGCGGCCCGGGAACTGGGCCGCAGGGGAGAACAGCAGGCCTGCGACTATCTGACCTCCATCGGACAGACGGTGCTCTCGCGCAACTGGCGCAGCGGCCATCTGGAACTGGACCTGGTGACCCTGGACCGCAGCGGCCTCCATTTCGTGGAAGTGAAGACGCGCAGCCGCGCGGACTATCTCGACGGCAGCGTCGATGTCCGCAAGCAGCGCAAACTCATTTCGGCCGCCCGCCGCTATGTCCGTTCACACGCCGGGCTGGAGCCGATGGAGTATTTTTTCGATGTCATTTTGATTGAGGACGGCCATCCGGTGATATACCGTCCCCAAGCCTTTTTACCTTTGTTTCAATGAGCGGTGACAATCATCATTACTGTATCCTGATGGCGGGCGGGGCCGGCCGGCGTTTCTGGCCGGTCAGCCGCGAAAACCGGCCCAAGCAGTTCATTCCCATCCGGGACCTGGGCTCGACTTTCCTTCGCCATACCTTCGACAAGTTTGCCAAGGTCGTTCCTGTGGAGAACATATTGGTCACGACGACGGAACGCTATACCGGGATGGTCCGGGAGATTCTGCCCGAACTCGCGCCGGAAAACCTCATCGTCGAGCCCTACATCCGGGATACGGCTCCCTGCCTGACCTATGCCACATACAAACTCTTCCTGCGTGACCCCGAGGCGACGGTCGTGGTCTCTCCCGCCGATCACCTCATCCGGGACACCCGCATCTTTATGATGAGCATTTCGCACGCGCTGCGCTACGCGGCCCGGCACGACGAACTCATTGTCCTCGGGACCGTCCCCACCCGTCCCGATACCAATTTCGGCTACATCCAGATCGTCCCCGGTTCCGACGGAGAGAAACCTCCTTTCAAGGTCAAGACCTTTACGGAAAAACCGGACGCCGAACTGGCGCGCGTCTTCGTGGAAAGCGGGGAATTTCTTTGGAACGCGGGTATCTTCATCTGGAACGTCCGTACCGCCCGGGAGGAAATCGAGAAATGTATGCCCTTGCTCGCCAGTCAGTTCGAAGGTTGGCAGAAAGCGCTGGACACGCCCCGCGAGAAAAAATTCATCGACAAGGTGTATGGCGGCTGCCAGCGCCAGTCCATCGCCTACGGGATGCTGGAAAAGACGCGCCGCGCCCGGGTCTATCCCGCCAAGTTCCGCTGGGACGACATCGGCGAGTGGCAGACCTACTATGATATGGTGGAAGAGAAGGACCCGGCCGGCAACGTCCTTCAGGGAGAGGTCGTCATCCCGGGCGACAGCCGCAACACCCTTTTCCTGACGACGACCAAGAACAAGGTGCTGGCGGTGCAGGGCCTGGATTCCTTTATGGTCATCGACACCGACGACGTGCTGTTCATCTGTCCCAAGGACGCGAATACCTACAAGAATTTCCTCTCCGTCGTGGGAGACAAGCTACCGGAGAAATATAAATGAAAAAGTTTGCGAAAATCATCCTGATTGCCCTGGGCTCGCTGGCCGGCCTGTTCTTCCTTCTGGTGGTGGCGGTGCAGATTGTGCTGTCCGAGAAAACACTCACGGGGCTGGTCAACAAATATGCCGTGGAGTTTGTCGATGCCGACGTGAGTTTCGGCCGGGTCAAACTGTCCCTCGTGCGGGATTTTCCGCGCTGGTCCCTGCTGCTTGAAGACGTGAGTGTGACCTATCCCTCCGACCGTTTCGCCGCCGAGGACAGCGTCGCCATCGCCCTGAGCCGGATGGCCCGTTCCGGGAAGTACGGCCACTACCGTCCGTCGGGACGCCGGCGCGGCGCTCCGCAGCCGGCGGTGACCGTCCCGCAGCCCGCGGACAGTCTTCAGACGCCCCGGGACACCCTCGCCAGCATCGCCCTGCTCAAGGTCGTGCTCAAGGCCAGCGATTTCTGGAAGAAGGGCACCATCCACGTGCCTTTGGTGGAGCTTCGCAAGCCTCATATCTATGCCAAGGATTACGGTACAAGGACCAACTGGGACATCTTCAAAAGCGACACTTCCGCTGTGGAAGATACCGCAAAGGGCTCGCTGAACCTGCCGGCCATTCACGTCAACCGCATCCAGCTGCTGGATGAGCCCCGTGTCTTCTACTGCTCGGTCCCTGATACCCTCTTCGCTTCCGTGCGGGCGCGGGAGATGGTCCTTCGCAGCAGCATCCGCACCGATGACCTGCACAATCTGCGGGGGCGCTTCACCATCGATTCCCTCTTTGTCGCGGGCCGGCTCAAACGGGACACGGTCTTTTTCGGCCTGCATTCCCTGGAACTGAGCCGCCGGCCCGATACGGTCCGGCTGAACGCCAGCGCCCGGGCAGCGCTGGCCACGGCTCTGCTCGGCCGCACCCGCGTGCCTATCGACATCGCAGCCAATATCGTCAAGAAAGATTCCGCCCATTATTTTCTCAGCCTCGACAAATTTACCCTCAGCGTCTTCGACGTGCCGCTCAAAGCCTCCGGAAACGCCTGGTACGACAAGGGCCGGACGGGCGTGGACGTCCAGCTGGGAACGGCCGACGAGACCCGTCTGTATGCCTATCTCAAAGGGGGTTCCCGGCCGCTCAAGGGCGGGGATGTCTTCTATAACATCGACGCGGCGTTCAACGCCGATCTCCAGGGACTGCTGGCGCTGAGCCCCGACAAACTGCCGCTCGAGGCGGCAGGCAAGGTCAAGGCTTTCGTCAAAGGCGGCATCCGTCAGTCCCAGCTGTCCCTTTCGGAGTTTGCCAAGGCGGACTTGCAGGGACGCATCTACAGCCGGCAGCTGGACGTGGCAATGCCGGCCGATACCCTGACGGCCCGGATTGACTCGCTTGACATCCGTCTGGCTGCGGAGGGACGCCAGTTCCGGGAAGGCGGCAAGGTCCGCCGCCAGCTGACGCTGGCCGTCGGCCTGGACAGCCTTCAGGCCAATTACAAGAATCTTTTCGATGTCAGCGGCAAGCGCATCGATGTACGGGCTTTCAATTCCGCGGCGGTCCTTACCGACAAGGAGCGCAAGGCGTTCTATCCTTTTGCCGGTTCCGTCGCGATGCGGAAACTCCGTCTGAAAGACACGGACGGGATGGTGGTCGTCCTGCGGGATTCCAAGCAGTCCTTCTCCGTCCGTCCCAAACGGGGCCAACGCCAGACGCCCATCCTTTCGCTGCGCAGCAACAACGGCCGTCTCTTCTACCGGGGCGGAGCCGACCGGTACCGGCTGCGGAATTTCAACCTCGACCTTCGGGCGGAGATGAATACGGTGGACAAGGCGCTCCGTCGGGAAGCCTTTCTTGACACCCTGGCCCTGCGTTATCCCGACGTTCCGCGTGACAGCCTCTTCCGGCATTGGCTCAGCCGGCGGACCCGGCCCCAGATGCCCGATTATCTCAGCGAAGCGGATTTCCGCAAGAAAGACCTGCACTTCTCCCTGCCCGGTACGCTGGACAAGTATTTCCGTGAATGGGACCTCAACGGCTCGCTGGGGCTGTCCCGCCTGACGGCGGTGACGCCTTCCTTCCCGCTCAAGACGGACGTGACCGGACTGACGGCCTCCTTTACCAATGACGGCTTCGTCCTCGATTCCCTGCAGGTGCTCAGCGGTAAATCCGATCTGAGGCTCAGCGGAAAACTGGGCAACCTCAAACGTTTCCTGGCCGGCAGGGGAGCCGTCAAACTGGATGTGGACTTGCAGTCCCGCGAACTGGACGGAGACGAACTGATGGCCGCCTGGCAGGCGGGACGTCAGATTTCACAGGACAAGAAAGACAGTCTCGCCCTGCTGGATGACGACAGTTTCGACCGGCAGGTGGCGGAGATAGAGGTGGATGAAAGCCGGAAGGAGTCATCCTTGCTGGTCGTCCCGGCCAACATTCAGGCCAACCTGGAAGTCAATGCCAATGAAATCCGTTACAACGGCCTGGAACTTTATTCCGTCAATACGGACATCGCGGTTCAGGAGCGTACGGCGCGTATCACCAATACGATGGCGACCTCCGATATCGGCAATATCCAGTTCGAGGGATTTTATGCGACGCGCACCAAACAGGACATCAAGGCGGGACTCAACCTGAGCCTGATCGATGTGACGGCGGAACGGGTCATCGAACTTTTTCCTGCCATCGACACCCTGATGCCGCTGCTGTCCAATTTCTCCGGCCTGCTGTCCTGCGACCTGGCCGTCCGTTCGCAGATAGACACCAATATGAACCTCATCATTCCGACGGCAAAGGGGGTGATGCGTATCGAGGGCCAGGATTTGCAGATTTATGACACCCCGCAGTTTACCAAACTGGCGAAGACGCTGATGTTCAAAGATAAAAATGTCGGCTATGTCAACCATCTGAAGGTGGAGGGAGTGCTGGAGGACGGCAAGGTCGAGATTTTCCCCTTCGCCCTGACGATGGACCGCTATTCCCTGGCGATGAGCGGGACGCAGAATGTCAACACCGATTTCAATTATCACGTTTCCATCATCAAGTCTCCGCTGCTGATCAAGTTCGGCGTCGATTTGTGGGGCAATTTCGATGACTGGCATTTTGCGCTCTGCCGGGCCAAATACAAGAACCTCGACGTACCGGTCTTCAGCAAGACCATCGATGATTCCCGCATCAGCCTGTCCAAGGCCATCGGCAGTATTTTCAGTACGGGCGTGGAACAGGTGATGAAAGACAACAGCACTTCCGAACGGTTGACGGCCATCCGGAAGGAGAGCGGTTATGTCCCGGCGGAACGGCAGCAGCGGGACACGCTTTCGACGGCAGATATGGAAACATTGAAACAAGCGCAGGAAAAATGAGTGACGTGGAAAAATATGGACTTGACCTCCATTGCACGATGATGCTGGAGGAATATCAGCAGGTGCAACCGGCCCTGGAACGCCTTTGCCGGTGGGCGCACGAGAAGATTCGCTCTTCCGTGCGTGACGCCGGGCTGATGATTACCGCCTGCGAGTCCCGGGTCAAGACCGAGGCTTCCCTGGCGGGCAAACTGGAACTCAAGGGCGGAAAGTATGCCTTCCTCAGCGACATCACCGACCTGGTGGGTGTGCGGGTGATTACCTTGTACAGCGTGGATGTGGACAAGATTGCGGCCATCGTGGAAAACCTTTTCACCGTGGACTGGGCCAATTCCGTGGACAAGCGTAAGAGCCACAGCCTGGACAGTTTCGGCTACAATTCCCTGCATTTTATCTGCAAGGTTCCCCCGGAGGTCTATCAGGACCCGGAATGCCCGCAAATCAACGATTATAGTTTCGAGGTGCAGATGCGGACCACCTTGCAGCATATGTGGGCGGCCATCTATCACGACACGGGCTATAAGTCCGACGTGGAAGTGCCGCAGGAGTACCTTCGCAACCTGAACCGTCTGGCGGGAATGCTGGAATTGGCGGACGATGAGTTCAGCCGGATCCGGACGGGCATCAACGATTACCGCCGCAAGGTGCAGAGCCTGGTCGCGAGCGGACATTTCGACGATGTGCCGCTGGACGGCGATACCTTCCGCAGTTATCTTTCCCTGCATCCCTTCGACCGCCTGAACCATTCCATCGCCGTCGTCAATCAGGCGGAAATCCACGAGATTTCCCTGATGCCTTATCTGGAGGTGCTCCGTTATATCGGTTGCAGGACGCTGGGGGACGTGGAACGGATTCGCAAGGACGAGGGTGACGACGCTTACCGTATGGCCGTCCATCAGATCGGCGGCACGGATATTGACATCCTCGTATCTTCCATCGGTCTGCAGAGTCTCTGTTCCGTTACGCTCATCAAGCAGGGCGGCGGGCAGAAAGAATTGGAAAAAATGTATGAATTGCTTTCCGGTCCTTCCGACTACAACGCCCACCGGGCGTCGAGGGTGCTCCAGCAGGCAGTTCTATTGGGTATTAAAACAAATTGATTATGGCAAACAAGTCATTGGACACCGCCTTCGTAGACAAGGCTATCCGCTTTGCCCTTGAGGCGCATTCCGGTACGGAACGCCGGGGCAAGGGTTTTCCCTACATCATCCATCCCCTCGAAGCGATGAGCATCGTTGCAAGCATCACCAACGACCCGCAGCTGCTCGCAGCCGCCGTCCTGCACGATACCGTCGAGGATACGGGCGTGACGGTGGAACAGTTGAGGCAGGAGTTCGGCGACCGGGTCGCGGAACTGGTCGAAGCAGAGTCGGACAAATTTGCCGAGGGGGTCAGTGAGGAGGCGTCCTGGCACCAGCGCAAACAGGCGGCCATCGACCATCTGCGCGTTGCGCCGCGGGATGCGAAAATCGTGGCCCTCGGAGACAAACTGTCCAATATGCGGGCTATCTGGCGCGATTATCAGCAGCAGGGAGATGCCCTGTGGAGCCTGTTCCACGCCAAACTTCGCAGTGACCACGAGTGGCATTACCGCGGCCTGGCGGACAGCCTTTCCGAGTTGGCGGATACCTTCGCTTATCGGGAGTTCGCCGCTTTGATTGACGATGTTTTTAAAAAATAATGCGGATGGACAAGCGCTATGACCCTATCAGCGGCAAGTCCGGTGCCATCATCGAGGACGTGATGAATACGCCCGAAGTCCTGGCTTTCCCGGAAAACTTGCGCTTCAAAATCCGCCTCTGCGTCGAGGAGGTCGTGGAGAATGTCGTCAGTTATGCCTATGATGCGGGAGCCGGGTATATGAAGGTGGAGACTTCTTTTGACGACGGCGTATGGGAAATTCGTTTTGAGGACGCCGGAACGCCCTTCAATCCTTTGGCGAAGGAAGATCCGGACATTACGCTGCCGGCGGAGGAGCGCCCGATCGGAGGACTGGGCATTTTCCTGTGCAAGCAGATGATGGACAGCCTCGAATATATCCATGCAGATGGCTGCAACCGCTTTACGATGACAAAAAAAATAGATTAGATATGCAAGTAAATGTAATCAACAGCGCTGACCCGGTGCAGGTCAGTCTGGCCGGCAGGGTGGATACGACCAATGCCGCCCAATTCCAGAACAGCCTGGATTTTATCATCAAAGGGAATCAGAAGGATGTGCAGATTGACTGCGCCGGACTGGACTACACGTCCAGCCAGGGACTGCGGGTGTTCCTGATGTTGCAAAAGGCCGTACAGTCCCGCGGCGGCAAGATGGTCCTGACGAATATGCAGACCCAGGTCAAAGAAGTATTCGACATCACGGGCTTTTCCAATATCATCCGGATTATATGACCTGGGATGCCCAGTCCCTCCGGATGGATTCCATTCCCAATGCGCGGGAATTGAAGGGGTATGTGACGGAGGACGGCCGGCGCATCAAAGCGGGGCTTCTGCTGCGTACGGGAGATTTGTCCAGGGCTTCTCAACGGGACCTGGACCGTCTCAGCCGTGAGTATCATCTTGCAATTGATTTTGATTTCCGGATGGAAATGGAGGTCAGACATGCTCCTGACAGGCCGGTGGAGGGAGCGGAGTATTTCTGGTTGCCGACCCTCGACCCGGAGAAGGCGGAAATCAGTACGGATGAACTGCAAGGTACGGGCATCACGGGTTTCCGGGATTTTGTGACCAAAGGGGCTTCCCATCCCTATGTGCAGAATTTCGCGCGGACGATGTACACGGGAATGGTGGACAGTGAATACACGCAGCTTCAGTATGCCGTCTTCTTCCAGAAGATACTCTCGACGCCGGACGGGGCCATCCTGTGGCATTGCTCGCAGGGCAAGGACCGGACCGGATTGGGAACGGCATTCATCCTTTTCGCGCTCGGCGCCTCCCGCGAGACGGTGCTGACGGACTACCGCATCAGCAACGAGGCCTTTGCGCCCGAAATCGAAAAGGCGACGCGGTACATCCTTTCCCTCGGCGGCGGAGAGCCCGAATTGACGGTGGTCAATTCGCTGGTGGGAGCCAACGAGGCCTACTTCATCGATGCGCTGGATCTCATCGACCGCAAATACGGCTCGATGCAGGACTATCTCCGCGACATCCTCCTCGTCTCCGAAGCCGACCAGGCCACCCTCCGCGACCGCTATCTCGAATAAGGCGGCTCGGTTTTGCGGAGCGGGGGGATTCGACCTCCTGCAGTATCAGGTATACGCCCGGTAATGATTGCGTGTTAAGCGGCTAATAGAGGATGCCAAACATCCATAGCGGGATTCTTGCGCCATATCCGGTTTCTATGCCGTCAACAGCCAGATAACTGTTGGGTATATCTGCAATTTGGTCAAATGTCTTTCCGTCTCCGCCCACTTCAAAAAGATACTTGCCATTAACCAGGAAGTCTCCCTTTGGAGGCATCTGAACGGTCCCGACGGATGCACACTGGTCTATGAAGAATGTCTCCCTCAGTGTTCCAATCTCAATCTTGGGTGATAACGCGTACATCAGGTTGGTATTGCCCAGATAAATCTTTTCGGGGTTAACCAACTTCTTATAGCTC
>CADBLM010000115.1 GCA_902795445.1 uncultured Bacteroidia bacterium | reverse complement strand
TCAGCGGTATTTTCGGTCCCTGTGCAGGCGGTGCGGTCTATTCCCCCGCCCTGACCGACTTCACCCTCATGGTCAAGAATACCTCCTACATGTTCCTGACCGGCCCGGCCGTGGTCAAGAGCGTGACCGGCGAGGAAGTGGACCAGGAACAGCTCGGCGGCGCCAGCGTTCATGCCACCAAGAGCGGCGTGGCACATTTTGCGGCAGAGAACGAAGAAGAAGGCATCGCCACCATCAAGGAACTCCTTTCCTACATCCCGCAGAACAACATGGAAGAGGCGCCTGTCGTGCCGACTTCCGATCCCTATAACCGGGTGGACGACGAACTCAACGGAATCGTCCCGGACAATCCGAACAAGGCCTACGATATGTATCAGGTCATCGGGAGCGTTGTGGACGACGGCGAATTTCTGGAAGTGCACCAAAGCTGGGCGAAAAACATCATCGTCGGCTTTGCCCACTGCAACGGCCGCAGCGTCGGCATCGTAGCCAACCAGCCGGCCGTCCTGGCGGGCGTGCTCGATATCAACGCCTCCCGCAAGGCCGCGCGCTTCGTGCGTTTCTGCGACGCCTTCAACATTCCCATAGTCACCCTGGTGGATGTGCCGGGCTTCCTCTGCGGCACGCAGCAGGAGTACGGCGGCATCATCAGCAACGGGGCCAAACTGCTCTACGCCTACGGCGAAGCCACCGTTCCCAAGGTGACGGTCACCCTCCGCAAGAGTTACGGCGGTGCCCACATCGTAATGAGCTGCAAGCAGCTCCGGGGCGACATCAACTACGCCTGGCCCTCGGCGAACATCGCCGTGATGGGTGCGGACGGAGCCGTGGAAATCCTCTATGGCAAAGCCCTCAAGGCGGAGACCGACCCGGCCCGCCGGTCCGCCCTGCGGCAGGAAAAGAAAGAGGAGTACGAAGAACTTTTCTGCAATCCCTATAACGCCGCGTCCTACGGATACATCGACGATGTCATCGAACCGCGCAACACCCGTTTCCGCGTATGCCGCGCCCTGGAGCAGCTCGCCGGCAAGAAATTGGAAAACCCTGCCAAAAAGCACGATAACCTGCCGTTATGATGAATCAGATTGTCTTGCTCGACGTCGCCGCCAAGGCGGCCGAAATGGCTCAGAAAGACCCGTACGGGCTGATTATGACCCTTGTGGCAGTCAGCGTAGTCTTCTTCTCGCTTTTCCTGCTGCAACTTTGCTACCGCTTCATCGGCTGGCTGAGCACGCGGGAGAAAAAGCCCGCCGCCGCGAAAAAAATGCCTGCGGCGGAAGCGGAAGTCGCCGCCGCCATCGCCACGGCCCTGTCGCTGGAAAATGGCGGAGAGACGCAGGCCGCCATCGCCCTGGCCTTGCACCGCTATCTGTCCGAGTCCCTCCACGACCGTGAAAGTTATATCATTACCATCAAAAGAAAATAGAAGCTTATGAAAACATATCAATTCAAAATCGGGAACAATCCCTACCAGGTGGACATCCTGTCCGTCGAAGGCGGCATCGCCAAAGTCAGCGTAAACGGTATCGAGTATGAAGTGGAAATGGAGAACGCTCCGGCCGCATCCCCCGTCCAGGCCCCTGCTGCCGCGCCCGCTCCCGCCGTCCAGGCTCCTGCCGCCCCCGCAACAGCACCCGTCGCAGCCCCCGCCGGGAACGCCAAAAAGGTAACCTCCCCCCTTCCGGGCGTCATTCTCTCCGTCAATGTCAGCGTCGGCAGCCAGGTGAAGGCGGGCGACAAGGTCGCCGTTCTCGAAGCGATGAAGATGGAAAACGACATCGAGGCGGAAGTGAGCGGCACGGTCACCGCCATCCACGTGCAGAAGGGAGACTCGGTGCTGGAAGGCGCCGCCATCGTCAGCATCGCATAAGCCGGGCCCTATATGGATACCATCATTGAAAGTCTCGGCCAGTTCTGGCAGTTCACCGGTTTTGCCAACGCCACCTGGCAGCATCTGGTGATGATTCTCATCGGACTGACCTTCATCACCCTCGGCATCGTCAAGGAATGGGAACCGCTTCTGCTCGTTCCCATCGGCTTCGGTATGATTGTCGGCAACATTCCCCTTTTCCCGGGCCTGCAGGTGAGCATTTATGAGCAGGGCTCCGTCCTCAACATCCTTTATCAGGGCGTCCGGCAGGGCTGGTACCCGCCGCTGATTTTCCTGGGCATCGGAGCGATGACTGACTTCTCGGCCCTGATTTCCCAGCCCAAGCTGATGCTCATCGGTGCCGCCGCCCAAATCGGCATTTTCGGCGCCTACGTGCTGGCCCTCGCCTTCGGATTCGCGCCCAACGAAGCCGGCGCCATCGGTATCATCGGCGGGGCGGACGGCCCTACTGCCATCTTCCTCTCCTCCCGGCTCGCACCGGAACTGATGGGCGCCATCGCCGTGTCTGCCTATTCCTATATGGCCCTCGTTCCAGTCATCCAGAAGCCCATTATGCTGCTGATGACCACCAAGAAGGAGCGCCTCATCCGGATGCCGGCCCCGCGGGCCGTCAGCCAGCGGGAGAAAATCATCTTCCCCATCGTCGGCTTCATCCTCACCGCCTTTGTCGTTCCGTCCGGCCTGCCTTTGCTGGGGATGCTCTTCTTCGGCAACCTGCTCAAGGAATCCGGCGTGACGCGCCGTCTGGCCGAGACCGCCCGGGGACCGCTGATTGACGTGGTGACCACGCTCATCGGACTGACGGTCGGCGCCTCCACCCAGGCGGATGTCTTCCTGTCCGCCAAATCAGTAAAGATTTTCGCGCTGGGACTGCTGTCCTTCATCATCGCCACGACCTGCGGTGTAGGCTTCGTCAAGCTGTGGAATCTTTTCCGTCCGGAAGGTCACAAACTCAATCCGCTGATTGGAAACGCCGGCGTATCCGCCGTTCCGGACTCCGCCCGCGTGAGTGAGACCGTCGGACGCGAAGCCGACCCGAAGAATCACCTGCTGATGCACGCAATGGCCCCCAACGTCGCCGGCGTCATCGGTTCCGCCGTCGCTGCGGGCATACTACTAAGTTTTCTGGGATAAATCAGAGCATTTCCGCCGCGAGGTCGTAATCGTCCGCGGCGGTGATGCGCACCCGGATCATTTCTCCGACCAGGCAATAGGGGTCGAGGTCCTCCGGCAGATGTCCGACGAGGATTTCCCCGTCCACTTCGGGACTTTCGCTGCGGCTGCGGCAGACCAGCACGCCATCGGAAAAACCGTCCACGATGACCGTCTCTTCGGTCCCTATGCGGGACTCGTTGAAGGCGCGGGATATTTCACTCTGGAGCGTCATCAGGACATCGTAACGGCGCTGTTTTTCGTCCTGAGGGACGATATCGGGCAGGTTTTTGGCGGCATAGGTACCCTCCTCTTCCGAGTAGGTGAAAGCACCGAGACGCTCGAAGCGTGCCTCCCGG
>CADBLM010000114.1 GCA_902795445.1 uncultured Bacteroidia bacterium | reverse complement strand
TCGAACTCGCGAGCCGCTTTTGACGACCACACGCTTTCCAGGCGTGCCTCTTCAGCCACTCGAGCATCTCTCCAATCTTGTCACTCTTTCGGAGAATCCGGGGGTCCGCAACCGACATTTTTCCGATTTTGTACTCTTTTTCTCCGTTTGAGTGTGCAAATTTAACATTATTTTCGTTACTTTGTAAACTTTTTCAAAAAAAAATGATAAAAAATATGGAAAGGAAACAATCTGTACGCATACAAACGTCTATCTTGAACGGGGTTGAAAAGAAGGTGCTGGTGTGGCTGGCACAAAGGATGCCGCGTTGGGTCACATCGGATTTCCTGACGGTGGTGGGATTGCTCGGCGCCTTTTTAGTGGGTCTGGGATACGCGCTGTGCTGGCTCAGCCCCTATTATCTGTGGCTTTCCTCCTTCGGCCTGCTGCTCAACTGGTACGGAGATTCCCTGGACGGAACGCTGGCCCGGGTCCGCAACACGCAGCGGCCGCTCTACGGCTTCTTCATCGACCACAATGTGGACGGCATCGCGATGACGATGATCTGTCTCGGTGCGGGACTGTCGCCGTACATCCACATCGGACTGGCGCTGATGGTGCTGGCCGTGTATCTGCTGCTTTGCATCTATGTCTATATCAGCGCGCACCTGCGCGGCGAATTCAAGCTGACCTACGGCAACCTCGGCCCCACGGAGTTTCGCGCCGTGCTGATTGTCCTCAACTTGATTTTCCTCTACGTGACTCCCCTGCGGACGTTCCAGGCCAGCCTGACCGTTTTCGGCAACGAATTCACCTTCGGAACGTTCGACATCATCGCCGCCATCGTCCTGGTCGTCCTGGTCGTGATGCACATCTCCAGCCTGCTGAGCGACGGCAAGAAATACGCGGAAGAAGATCCCCTTCCCGGCGACGACGGTCCTTTCGGAAAACGTTAAGACGGGCTTCGGATGACTGCCGCCAGAATCAGGGACCTGCTGAAGACTTTCTCCAAATTCTTCGCGTCGAACATCCTGGGAACGTTGGTGGATACCTTCGTCCTGTGGCTCTTCGCCCACAAGGTATTCAGCAGCGAGGTCTATGTCTGGTCGCCCTATTTTTCCGTCAACGTCCTTTCTCCGGTTATCTCCTTCGAGTTCGCAGTGTTGACCAACTACCTCTGCGCCTACTTCCTGACCTGGCGCGGACGCCTGCACCTGAGCACGGCGGGCAACTTTCTGGTACATTATCTCAAGTACAACCTCACCGCGACGGGAGCCTTCTTCATCAAGATGGGCTTCCTGCTGCTTTTCCAGAATATGTTCCACTGGGATGTGGTCATCTGCAACCTCATCGCCCTCATTTTCTCCGGCACCTTCAACTTCGTGATGGGAGAATGGTGGCTGTTCCGCAAGAAAAAGAAAAATTCCTAACACAATGATGAGCAAGAAACCTCTCTTGATGCAGGTCCTCGCGCTTGTCGTCATTATGGCCGGCTGCCCGTTGAGCGGCTCGGCACAATGCATCCGCCAGGATGAAACCCCTGTCTTCCGGACAACGGACAACGGCGTATATAACCTCTATGACGAGAATGCCCCGAAGTTCATCACGCCGGTCCCGAAGGGATACAAAGCCGTGGGCATCAGCCACTACGGCCGGCACGGCTCGCGTTACTATACCGGCACCCGGTTCAAGATGGCGCAGCTGGAGGAGACGCTGGTACGGGCCGAAAACGAAGGAATCCTGAGCGAACGTGGAAAACAGATTCTGCACAGTTATCAGGCGATTCTTCCGGCCATCAGCCACCGGGAAGGCGAACTCACGCAACTGGGCCGCAGGCAGCACGAAGGCATTGCCGAAAGGATGTACCGCCAATACCCGGGACTGTTCACCCGGGAAGCGACCGTAACCGCCTGGTGCACCCTCGTTCCCCGCTGTATGGAGAGTATGGCGGCTTTCTGCGAGCAACTGGCCCGTCTGGCACCGAAAACGCCCATCGAGGAGGAAGCCAGCGCACGCTACCTGGGACAAGTATCAGCGACGCAGGAATACTTCCTTTGGTATAATGTCAGCAGCAAGAAACCCATAGCCGCGCTGCGGGCGCCCTCGTACAACAGCATCGACCCGACCTCCCTCCGCGACGCGCTGTTCACCCGCCCCATCCTGCCGGAAAAGGAGATGAGGGATTTTACCGCCGGCCTCTGGTACATCTATATGTCCATCCCCGGCAGCGACATCCGCGACACGCCGCAAGCCTGCGCATTCCGCTATGCCGTCGATGGGAAAGCCTGCGAGGCCGGTCCGGGAATGGCCCCCATCATCAGCGACAGCCTCTGGGATCAGCTCCAATACGCGGAACTGTACACGCACCTCTCCGAAGCCTGCGGCCCTGTCCTGCACCACAGCACATTGAACATCTTTATGGTGGAAGCCATACTCAAACTGGCGGATGAGGACCTGCAGGGCGGAAAGCCCTTCGCCCGCCTGCGCTTCGGTCACGACACCATCATTATGGCGGTCCTGAAGGATATGGGCATCCGGGGATGGCGGAAATGGGAAGCCTGCGACACGCTGAGCCAGGAACAGGCCAGGAAGAAAACCGAAGCGGAATGGAACACCTCCCGCGTTCCGATGGCCTCCAACCTCCAAATGATTTTCTATCGGCCGAAGAACGCACGCTCACAAGCCCCCGTCCTGTTCAAGCTGATGCTCAACGAAAGCGAACTGGAACTACCCATCGAAGCGGTCAGCGGCCGCATCTATGACTGGGAGACCTTCAAGGCCTATATGGCTCCGCGCATCGAAAAAGGCAAGGCCGAAGCCCTGCCTTATCTGAAGTATCCATATCCGGTTTACACGAAGTTCTAAGACTCGGGAGCGCAGCCGTTCTTCTGCGGATTGCAGCCCAGCTGCGACCAGTTGAAACCCGGTGCAACGGTCTTGTTGGCTCCCGTACCGACAATCTTGTAGAGCGTCGGCACGCCGTCCTTGTTGCCCGTGACATAGATGCTGCCGTCGGCCGCAATGGTCGGACAGCTCTTAGGATTGTTGACAGGCAGGGAGGCGACTTCCTGTCCGCTGGCGGAAGAAAGCTTGATGATGCGGTTGCCGTTGGAGTCACAGACATACAGATAGCCCTTGCTGTCGATGGCCGCGACGCCGATGGCACCGGAAGTCAGCGCATACTCCCAATCCAGATGGCCCGTCACGCCGTTGAGGCGGAAAACCTTGTCTCCGCTCATATAATACGCATTTCCCGCGTCATCCAGCACGGCACCGAAACCGCATTGCGCCGTATAAGCCTCGACCGTCGTCTGCCAGAGGGGCGTCGGAGTCCTGCCCGGCGTATAGGTATTCAGGTTGTAGCACGCACAGACCAGCTGGCTGCTGGAATTGGCACTGACGCAGACATAGGCGCAGTTCGTCTTGGAAATGGCAATCTGGTAGCCCTTGGTTTCCAGTCCCGTTCCGTTGAGCAGGTTGGTCAGACGCCCGGCGTCCGAATTGGCGGACGGCGTCCAGCTGCCTCCGCCGCCCGTGGCGACCTTGTAACCGGCGCCGCTGCGGGACGCACCATAGACGAGCGCTCCGTCCTTTGCCACGGAAATGCCGCCGTAGGAGCCCTGGTCGCAGTTGAGTGCCTGTACCAGCCGGCCCGTCTGCGCGTCGAAGACGCCGAAGTTCTGGCTGAGCAGGGCGCTGTCATTCTCCTTCAGGGTGATGGCGACATAATTGTTGAAGACAGGAGCCGCGACATAGCGATAGGTGGATTTCTCCCCGGTAGGGACATACCATTCCTTGCCGGCGCAGGCCGGGCTGATACAGAACAGGCCGCCGTTGCCCGTCGTTCCGGCCGCCGCTTTGGCGGGGTTCTCGTAGAACTGCACGGGGATATAGACCTTGCCGTCCGGTCCCACCGTAGGGGTCGGGGACTGGTTCCTGAGGCTGAAACTGGTCGCGCTCGTATAGGAATAAGGATTGGCGCCTTCCTCCCCGATATCATAACTGCCGACTTGGTTGCCGGAAGGGTCGAAGCAAACCAGATGGTACCCGGTGGAACTGACATAAATGTACGAGCCGTCCGGACTCATCGCCGGAGAGGTCCAATAGACATACCCGTCGGTATCATAGGCCTTGGACCAGGCCAGGGAGAGGTCGTGGCCGACGGATTTCGTCACGGACAACTTCCGGCTCGTCGAAGCCGATGCGCCGTAATTGTCCGTCACCGTCAGCGTCACCGTGATATCGTCCCCCCAGGAGATGAAAGCCACCGAAGGATTCTGCTCAGTGGATGTGATGCCCCCGATGTCCCACAGCCAGGAAACGATGTGTCCGGTCTTGTCGGTGGAACGGTCGGTAAACAGGACGGGCTCGTCCTGCACGGCCGTGGACGGGGCGTCGAACGCCGGCACGGGAGGCTCGTTGTTGTTATACACGCTGATGCGGCGGCTGAAGACATTGGCCGGCGCGGCCGCCTCTTCCGCCCAGACGGTGAGCTTGATGTCGTAGGTTCCCACCTTGTCGAAGGAAAGGTCTTCGGGAACGTTTTCATAACTGACCTGGTCCGCCCATTCCCACTTGCACAGGCCGATGGTCGTGAACTCCGCCGTGGAAAGATTTTCCACGACGACCGGGTCCAGAATCTGGCACTCCTCCTTGTCCATCGTAAAATAAGCCTTTACGGAAGGCGTCTTCCTGCAGGAAAGGAGCAGGAAGGGCAGAAGCAGCATCCAAAGAAAATATCTCTTTCTCATACGCTAAAATTTCAAAATGGCATAGACGGGGAAATGGTCGGATATGAACTGATACCCCTCCCATTTCTGACGAACGGTAACAAATTTGGTACAGGCTGAAAAACCGCGGTAGAAGACGTGGTCGATACGGGTCGAGGAATTCATATTGGTAAAACCGTTGTAGGTCCCGTATGCGTCTCCGACCGACGCGGTCCATCGCGCGTTCTGGAAGAGCGCCTCGTTGTACAGGTCGTCGAAGATGGCGGAGTCCTCCGTATCGTTCCAGTCCGCCGTCAGCACGACCGGCAGGCTGCCGCAATTCCTGGAGATGAAATCCAGGATGATGCCGACCTCATATCCCCTGACCCCCTGGAGGTCCAGGTGGGTGTTGATATAATAAAACTCCGTCGAAGTCTTCAGGTGACGGACCTTGGCCCAGGTGGCGCAGCGGTAATGGCCAGCCATCGGATGCTTGCTGACCTGATCGGGCGTATCCGTCAGCCAGAACGTCCCCCAGTCCTCGACGGCGACGGAATCCGGCTTGTAGAAAATGGCCATCTGCTCGCCGTTGTCCGTATTGTCACGGGAACGGCCTACCGACAGATAGTCGGGACAATTCGCCATCAGGTCGTTGCGCTGGGTTTTCTGGCACTCCTGCACGCCCATCAGCACGGGCTGGAGCGTATTGATCATCGCATAACAGCCTTCGCGGCGATTGGTCCAGGCCTTGTCACCCGTATCTTCAGAAGCCGAGCCGTAGCGAACGTTGAAGGACATAATCATCAGTCCGGGTTTGGAAGCGCTGCCGTCCACGTCGTCATAATACCAGTCAGACCAGTTGACGTTCTGCTTGACACGCCCGTCCTTGCCCATCTTCCCGCAGGCCGTCAGGGCCAGGAGAAGCATCATCATCCATATTGTTCTTTTCATTACCATCCGGGATTTTGAGTGATTGTATAACCTCTGTTGGCATAATCGCGGACAATCTGCGCCGGAATCGGGTTGAGATACTGGCGTCCGTCGTCATACCATTTGCGCTTGAGCGCCAACTCGAAACGAAGGTCGTAGCCGCCGGCCGGATTGGGATCGGCCCGCAGTCCCTGCTCGGAACTGCCGTCGGGCTGAATCTGTACATAAATCAGTTTGTAGCCACGAGGTATTTCCGAAATGTCCTTCGTCGTGAAATAATAATCGTCTACACCGTCCGCATTGACGTCAACCGGCGTGTCGAGCGCACTGAAATGGATGCCGGTCCAGGGCACGCTCTCGAAGCGTTTTCCTTCGGCCCAGCGTTTGAGGTCGTTGACCCGCAGCCCTTCATAGACCATCTCGATGGCCCGTTCCCGGCGGATTTCCAGAATCACGGGACTGGTCGTCTTGGGGTAGAAAGTCTGCTGCAGATAGGTATCCACCGTCGTCGGAAGTTGGGTGACGGCATCCGAAGAGGCCGAAATGCCGCCGCGCTTGCGAAGGGCTCCGACGGTATTGAGCCAGTCGGACGCCGTGATGGCGCCGATTTCCGCCCGCGCCTCCGCATAGTTGAGCAGCACCTCCGCATAACGGATGATGGGATAACTGTTCTCATTGTTGGCCTTGTTGTCCTTGGAGGTCGCATCCTCGACAAACTTGATGGGATGATAGCCCGTGGGCGCCACATTGTTCACGATGTCCGCCACCTTGTTGACGGCGCTGCCGCCGGACATCGCATAGGACGGACCTTTGACGGTCTGCCGCAAGCGGATGTCACGGTTGGTAAACTCATCCTTGAACGAAAGGGTGGAGTAGTTCGCCTGGTCGGTGAAGCGGGAACCGTCCACCTTGAGATAGGTAAAGACGAAGGCGCGGGACAGGCAGTAACTGTTGCCGTAGGAACCGGAGTTGAAACGCCAGTTGGCCTCGCCCTTGACATTTTCCTCCAGGGAGGCGGCCCGGCCGAGAATGACCTCGTTCGTCAGGATATCCCTCGAATAGAAGAGGCTGCGGTAGGCTCCGATGGAATTGGAGTTCATATAGGAGTCGCTGACCGTCGTCTGGTTGAGGGAGAAGACCTTGGAAGCCATCAGTTTGTTGCAGGCGTCGATGCACTGCTCGTAGAGTCCCCTCACCGTAAACCGCGTACCGGACTCGCCGTGATACTTGCGGTAGGAAGCCTCGAAGAGGCAGGCACGGGACTTGAGGGCGAGCGCCGCATACTTGGAAACCAGGGTATTGCCGACAGATTCGGCGGTCGCGATGTTTTCCCAGGCAAAATCAAGGTCCTCAATGATATGGCCGATGATGACATCGCGGGAATCCCGGTCCTTGTACATCTCCTCGATGTCGGTATTGCTCAGGCAAT
>CADBLM010000113.1 GCA_902795445.1 uncultured Bacteroidia bacterium | reverse complement strand
TTCCAGAAGACCGCCCTCAAGAAGCAGTTCCCGCTGCTGATGAGCGGCCTGTGGCTGGGCAGCGAGAAGCTCGACCCCAACGAGAGCATTGAGAAGGTCATCAACCAGGGCACCCTCTCCATCGGTTTCATCGGCCTGGCCGAGTGCCTCATCGCCCTTATCGGGAAGCACCACGGCGAAAGCGAGGAAGCCCAGGAACTGGGTCTGCGCATCATTTCCCATATGGCGGACAAGATCAACGGCTACGCCGAGACCTTCCAGCACAACTTCACCTTCCTCGGAACGCCCGCCGAAGGCCTCGCCGGCCGCTTCACCAAGATGGACCGCAAGAAATTCGGCCGCATCCCGGGTATCACCGACAAGGACTACTACACCAACTCGTCCCACGTGCCCGTATATTACCACTGTACGCCCGAGCACAAGGCCAAGATTGAGGGCCCTTATCACAAGTATGAGAACGCCGGCCACATCTTCTATGTGGAAATCGACGGCGACGCCACCCACAACCCCGAGGCCATTATGAGCATCGTGGACCTGATGGACAAATACGATATCGGCTACGGTTCCGTCAACCACAACCGCAACCGCTGCCTGGACTGCGGCTACGAGGATGCCGAGGAGAACCTCACCGAGTGCCCGAACTGCAAGAGCAAGAACATCGACACCCTGCAGCGCATCACCGGCTACCTCGTGGGTACGACCAACCGTTGGAACAGCGGCAAACTCGCCGAGCTGCACGACCGCATCGTCCACAAATAAGCCGGTCCGCACAAGACATCAAGACCTGAACCGTCGTAAAGGCTGCCCGTTTTTTTTGACCGGCAGCCTTTTTTGACGGGCCTGACCTAAAATATATTTGCCGGAACGGCTGAAAATCGGTAATTTTGGGGTATCAGTCAATCATAAGCTGTATGAGACTTCATCTTTTCCGCTCAACACTCGCAGTTATCGCCCTGACGCTCTTGCTGTCCTTCTCCTGCAAAAAGGAAGAAGCCGGGATACGATGGACCGTATCCACAACAATACAAAGAATCCCGATAAAAGTAGTAACTTTGCAACTACAAAACTGCCTTTGTGTATATGGCTATCTGGAAAAAATTAAAAGAATCCCGCACGTATCGGATCTTCGACTTTTTGGCAAAATCTGCCCAGTTGATGTTTATCCTTACTTTCGTCCTGTTTTTTATTGATCAATACTATAGCAGCAAGTCTGAAAAGGAGACGCTGGCAGAATTGGACAAAGTGGCGCAGGCCATTTCCACGCGGTTCATCGGCGTTTTTCCCAGTTATCTGAGCGAGATAAACAATTTAATCCGCAATTCTTCCCCAAAAGATACCGTCGTCATTTTCGAAGATGTGCTATACTACGGATGCCTGAGTCAGCCGGATGAATTCAAAGCCCTCAACAAATCCATCCTTGAGAGAACAGACAGCGCCCACGTAGTCATCGCCTATTATGATGTCGATGAGCACGGGAATGCCTTCAAGCGGATGATAGCGGAGAAACTGTTGGGAGAAACAAGCCCGAAAGTTTTCAGACCGGATCGGTCGGCTTTCAGGGATTCCCTTTTTCAGGCAAAACGTGACGCCAATTTCAAAGCTTTTTCCAAGACGGTTGACAAATATCTCAAACCATTCGCTGATATAAAGCAGGAGGAAACGGCACTCCCCAAAAAAGATCGGGATTTGCAGGAGATGTACCGCAGGATGGATAAAATCAAGACGGAAAAATTAGGCAAGAAAAACAAAAAGGAGATTACCTTCGAGGAGTACAAAAGTATGTACCGGGAGATTACCCACGAAATGATAAAGGTATTCCAAGAATACAACATTGAATTGATTCCTTTGAAAGACTATCTGACGATGTCTTGCTGGATGGTGGGAGACGCCTCCGTCATCGCTTTCCCCAGTCGCTATTCGACGGATGAAATCGGATTCGTCTCGCACGAAAAGGCATTTATCACTTATATCCATACCATGTTGGAGTCCGTCCGGAAAGAGAAGTGACATCAGGGCTTAGCTGTATTCCTTTAAGCGGCTGTCACGGATTACGCCCTCCGCTGGGGATGGGTGGAAAGTTTTCTGCCGGGCTCCGAAAAAAATAGCAGGCTTGCCCATCTCATCGGGGAATGGCAGATTTGCATGAATCGATATCATCCTACAATATTTTTTCCTATATTTGGAACGTCCATCACTATCGTGAACGCCATGTCCGAATGCATTGAAGTTCCCCGAGGCGCCGGTTTTGACGAACGCAACAAGTTCAAGAGCTTCCCCTTGACTGCGTTCCCTGGCCCGGTGCGTTTCCCTGCAAGCCGGCCGCCCGTACCGACACAAAAAACCGACTTTCACAGACCCGGATCCTTCGGAAAACTTGAATTCATATGGAATTGATTGCCAACGCCGGAATGATGGCCGACACCATCCGGAGGCTCGGCATCGTTCCCTTCTTCATCAACAGCATCCCGGGCTACTCCATCCAGGAACTCACCCGGCCGGGCTGCTGGTTTGACGGGGATGAAGACCCGCTGGGGCCCTGGGACTGGAAAATCGACTGCATCCGGAACGGTGACATCGCCTACGGCAAATTTCTCTGCGGCGGGAAGGCTTCCTTTGCGACAGTATCGTGGTATCGCGAATTGATGAACGTCCGCCGCGCCCGGCTCCGGCCCGACACCAACGGGGAGCGCATCCTGGCCTGTCTGGAAGAGCGTGGGACGATCACCATCCGGGAAGTCCGGGGTTTGCTGGGAGTCAAGAAAAGCGCGGCAGACGCGGCCATCGCCAGGCTCCAGCATCAGTGCCGTGTCGTTACCGGCGACATCAGCCGCGTCTATCGCGGGCAGCAGATGAACTACAACGGCTGGCAGGTGGCCTCTTTCTGCACCCCCGAAAGCCTTTTCCAGTCAGGACAGACACAGGCGGCATTCCCGGGCTTTCCCGTCTTTGAGGACGAAGCAGACCTTTCGCTCGAAACCTCCCATACCCCGGAAGAGTCGCTGGAACTGCTTATCAGCCACATTGCCGAAGTCACCCGCAGCCTCCGCATCGCCGCCTCCCGCGAAGACATCCTGAAAATCCTCCGTTAGGGCTCGCCCCAAACCGACGGTGCGGAAACGACGACTACGGAAACAAAGTGCGGAGACGGCAGTGCGGAAGCAGCGATACCGAAACGACGGCGCGGAAGCGAAGTACGGAGACGGCGAGTACGGAAACAAGGTGCGGAGACGGCGAGTACGGACGAAAAGGACGAGAACGGCAGCAAGGGTATGCGGGCCGGGGGCTGAAAAACGGGAAAGCACTCATTTAATTAACAATTAAGCCATTACACAAAAGGACCTACTTCAATGCGAGCAGGTCCTTTTACATAACCATTTAACATATAATCATTTAAGCGACGGCCTCTTTTCAACATCTCCTCCCGGCCGGCCTCCAGCGACTTGGCCAAACCGTGACCAGGCAGGCCAGCAACACGGATAGCCCAAGAGGGCAGATTTGAAACGGCTTACAGCGAAGCGAAGCGGAGAGCAGTTCAAAGCCGGGATTTACTCCACGGGCAGGTCCATCAGGTTGAAATAGGTGTATTCCACAGAGCCGGTAGCGTTGGTGCCAGCCTCAGTCAGCAACGACACCTCTGTCAGTTTGCCTAGTTGGAGACCAAGTTCTTCCCACTTACCAAAGTGTGCAGAAATGTGGATACGTCCTTGCTGACGGGCGCTTTGGCGCACACTGAAAATCTGCAAAAAGTTTTTTGCACCATACGGGCTTGGTGCATTAGTGCGGACATCTGTGTAAATGTCATAAGTCGCTCCGTCCACCGTCAGTTCACCTTTCTTTTGGCAAGAAGTAGAATAAGGAGGTCTCTTTCCATACCAGTCGTCAACGATATAGAACTCGACGATCGGATTGTTTGTCCATCCATAGGCGCCAATATATCCATATCCCGCATTGCCCGTCTTGGTATATTGATAATCGGCGATATAGTTCTTTGTCTTGGGGTCAATCCCCGAATTGTTGTATTTGAAACCCACACGGGCCTGGTAATCCGAACAGTTGCTCCAAGTCGCCTTGAAGTTGCCGTTGTCATAGTACGTCATGGAATACTGACCGCTACTCTCCGCCCATTGCTCAAGACTCCAGGGAGTCCCGCTGATGGTACCGGTACGATTTCCATTGACACTATGCCCTGAACCTCTATTGTCTTTATAATGGGGATCCTGCGGGTCAATGTTGTTGAAATCGATTTCAGCCGGTTCGGATCCGGGCTGCGGATCTGGATCGGGCTGCGGATCTACGGTTCCTGATTCGCTTCCACCGGCAGCGGCACCATTGCCGTTGTCTTTGTTGCAGGAAGCCGTGCAGAACAGCAGTATCAGTAAAAAGATAGAAATGCGTTTCATCGTATGGGTTTAAGATAAGATATGTCACAAATGTAAGTATTTTGAGCGGTTTTCGCAAAAAGAATGACGGGGATGTTCTGAAACGGGCATAAAATTGAGAAATTTTGCGTAAGTTTGTAGGACAACAAATAAGGTATATGGCAAGAGAAATCAAATTCTCCCTTGTTTACAGGGATATGTGGCAGTCCTCCGGGAAATATGTTCCCCGGGTGGACCAGTTGAAGAAAGTGGCGCCCGCCATCATCAAGATGGGATGTTTCGACCGGGTGGAGACCAACGGCGGCGCCTTCGAGCAGGTCAATCTCCTCTACGGAGAGAATCCCAACCGGGCCGTGCGCGAATGGACGGCGCCTTTCCACGAGGCCGGCATTCAGACGCATATGCTCGAAAGGGGGCTGAACGCCCTGCGGATGAATCCCGTCCCTGCGGATGTCCGCGAACTGATGTTCAAGGTCAAGAAGGCGCAGGGGACGGACATATCCCGTTCCTTCTGCGGGCTGAACGACCCTCGCAACCTGCGCCTGTCCATCGAATACGCAAAGAAGGCCGGGATGATTTCCCAGGCCGCGCTCAGCATCACCCACTCCCCCGTCCACACGGTTGACTATTATATGGGGCTGGTGGACAAACTGGTGGAATACGGCTGCGATGAAATCTGCCTCAAGGATATGGCCGGCATCGGACGCCCCAACGTCTTGGGGGAACTGGTGCGTGAAATCAAGAAAAAGCATCCGCAGATTTTCGTCCAGTACCACGGGCACACGGGGCCCGGCCTCTCCACAGCTTCGATGCTGGAAGTGGCCCGCGCCGGTGCGGACTGCCTGGATGTCGCGGTCGAGCCGCTTTCCTGGGGCAAGGTTCATCCCGATGTCATCACCATCCGGGAGATGCTCAAGGCGGACGGTTTTCTGGTGAAAGACCTGGATATGAACGCCTATATGGAAGTACGCAAACTCACGCAGGAGTTTATCGACGACTTCCTGGGCTACTGGATTGACCCGAACAACTCCCATATGACCTCCCTGCTGGTGGGCTGCGGCCTTCCCGGCGGTATGATGGGCTCGATGATGGCCGACCTCAAAGGTTTCCAGAACGCCATCAATGCGGGCCAGCGGGCCCGGGGCAAGCAGGAACTGAGCCTGGACGAACTGATGGTAATGCTTTTCCGGGAAGTGGAATATGTGTGGCCGCGTCTGGGCTATCCCCCGCTCGTAACTCCGTTCAGCCAGTACTGCAAGAATACGGCGCTGATGAACCTGATGGCGACGCTGCAGGGCAAGCCCCGCTGGAGCACCATCGACAAGGATACCTGGAATATGATTCTCGGCAAGATGGGCCGCCTGCCCGGTCCGCTCGCGCCCGAAATCGTCGAACTGGCCAAAGAGAAGGGGCTCGAATTCTACGAGGGCAATCCCCAGGACGCGTTCCCGAACGAACTGCCCAAGTTCGAGCAGATGATGAAGGACGAAGGCTGGGACGAGGGTCAGGACCGCGAGGAACTCTTCGAGTTGGCGATGCACGAGCGCCAGTACCGCGATTATCGCAGCGGTGTCGCGAAGGAGCGTTTCAATGCGGAGCTGGAGGAGAAGAAAGCCAAGGCCGGCGCTCCGATTGTCGTCACCCGTCCCGTAGTGGAAATGCCGAAGGTGGACATCGAGGCTCTGACGGCCGGACATCCTTCCGCCCTGCCCGTACAGGCTCCGGTCAAGGGCCAGTTGCTCTGGCAAATCGATGTGGACGATGCCGGCAGCGCTCCCGCCGTCGGCAAAGCCTTCAGGAAAGGAGAAGCCATCGCCTATATCCAGACGCGCTACGGCATCGAGGCGGTCGAAGCCGCTGTCGACTGCCGCATCCTCGCCGTCTGCGCCGCCCAGGGCGCGATGCTCGAAAAGAACGAGATTTTCGCCCTCGCGGAATAGTCTGTTACGGCCTCGTGACGCCGAGCACAATAGTGCCTCGTTGGTCGTCGCACGGTACAGGAGCGGGCTTTCCGGGACAGGCGAGCCCTGTCGGACAAGTTCTGCCGGGCAAGGCTCTTGATAAGGCGAGGCCCGGGTGAGTGATGGGGGCGAGAGGTACGCCCTTCGGGCTATCTTTCCCACCGCTGCGCGGCGGGCCCCTTCCGCTCACGAGGCCGCGGACGGCCACGCCTCTCTTACCCCATTCAGCTCACCCGGGCATACAAGAGCAGGGGGCCCGGCGAGAAGCAGTC
>CADBLM010000112.1 GCA_902795445.1 uncultured Bacteroidia bacterium | reverse complement strand
TTGTGTTTCCTTGGTTCGGTACTTGCTTGTACTTGTCACATCATATTTCATATATGATGCTTTCTCAGTCTTGTCAATGAACTTCTGTCGTTTTTCCCAAACGGGCTGCAAAGATACGCAACTTTTTTGAACCAACAAATTTTTTTGAGGTTTTTTGGACATTTTTTCGCTATTCTATGCGTCCGTCGCGCATAAAAAGGGAACGGTCGCAAAGTTCGGCGAGCTGTGCATCGTGCGTAACGATGACGACCGTCTGACCGTGGCGCTCCCGCATATCGAAAAACAGCTGATGAATCTCCATCTTGGTCACGCTGTCCAGGTTACCGGAAGGTTCATCGGCAAAAAGGACGGAAGGATGGTTGACCAGGGCGCGGGCAATCGCCACCCGCTGCTGTTCCCCGCCGGACAGCTGCGAAGGTTTGTGGGACGCACGGGCAGCGAGCCCCACCTCATCCAATAAGGCAAGGGCAGACGCACGGGCCTGTTTTTCCCGGACGCCGCCAATCAGCGCGGGAATCATCACGTTCTCCACCGCCGTGAACTCCGGCAGGAGATGATGCGTCTGAAAGACAAAACCGATGCTGCGGTTGCGAAAAGCGGAAAGACGGTCCCCCTTGAGTGCCAGGACATCTTCCCCGTCAATGAGCAGGGAGCCGCCGTCGGGCCGCATCAGCGTACCGAGGATTTGCAGGAAGGTGGATTTGCCGGCCCCGGAGGCGCCCATAATGGACACCACCTCGGCCGCTTCGACAGAAAAATCGATCCCCTTCAAGACCTGGAGGGAACCGAAAGACTTCTCTATGCCGCGGGCTTCTATCATCCGCTCCTATTTCAACTTATAATAATCGGCGAGGATGGCGGCGAACCAGGGCTGGGGCAGGATGGCCTTGAGCGTAACGGACAGGCGCTGCTCCAGACTGGAAATGATATAGTGGTAAGCCGGATGCCTGCGGGCAATGATGGCCGCCACCTTCTCCGCCAGGAATTCCGGTTTGAGCCCGGATTGCTCGTCGTGTTCGATGCTCTTGAGACTCTCCGCGTAGGTCGGATAGGCCGTATAGGCTTCGGGCTCCAGGCTGCTCTTGCGGGAGGCCGTAAAGCCGGTGGCGAAATCTCCCGGTTCGATGAGGACGACATCGATATTTTTGCCGCGCAGTTCCAGCCGCAAGGCCTCGCAATAGCCCTCGATGGCAAATTTGCTGGCGCTGTAGAAACCCTGGAACGGAAGGCCCATCAGACCGCCGATGGAACTGAAGCAAAGGATTTTGCCTCCTCCCTGCCGGCGCATCTGGGGAATGACATAGTGCAGGAAACGCACCATTCCCATAAAATTGATGTCCATCTGACGGGAGGCGTCCTCAAGGGAGGTGAATTCGATGGGGCCGCCGATGCCCATACCGGCGTTGTTGACAAAAACGTCGATGCGTCCTTCCGCGGCCAGCACCTGCTCCACGGCCTCGCGGACGGAGACCTCATCCTGCACCTCTGCCGTCACATAAGTGACCCCCGGAATCGCTTCCACATCCCGGCGGACCGTTCCATAGACTTTATGCCCCTGGGAGGCAAGTTTGACGGCCATCGCCCGGCCGAAACCGGAACTGACGCCTGTGATGAGGATGACTTGGGCTGTACTCATAGACGGACGGGTTGGGGGACGGATGCCTGGAGGAACCGTCGGCTATTTCAGGAAGGGGATGTCCAGTTGACGGAATACTTTCTCAATCTTCTCCACCGCGAAATCCACCTGTTCGAAAGTATGGGTCGCCATCAGGGCGAAACGGATGAGGACATCCTCCTGGGGAACGGCGGGTGCGATGACGGGTGTCACGAACACGCCTTCTTCGAGACAGAGGTGCACCACGGCCAGGGCCTTCATCGTATCGCGGACAAAGAGCGGGATAATCGGGGACTGGGTGTGTCCGGTATCGAAACCGCGGTCCTTGAAGGCCTTCTGGGTATAGGCGGTAAGTTCCCACAGATGCTGGATGCGCTCGGGCTCGCTGAGCATAATGTCGAGGGCGCAGTTGACCGCCGCGACATTGGAAGGGGGCATCGACGCGCTGAAAATCAACTGACGGGAATTATGCTTGAGATAATTGAGCACGATGGAATCGCCGGCGATGAAGCCGCCGAGGGAACCGAAACTCTTGGAGAAAGTACCCATAATGAGGTCCACACGGTCGGTGACGCCGAAATGGTCGGCCGTGCCCCGTCCGTGGTCGCCCAGGACACCGAGCGAATGGGCGTCGTCCACCATCACGGAAGCGTTGTACTTGTCGCAAAGATCGCAGATCTGCGGCAGCGGAGCGATGTCGCCTTCCATCGAATAGACGCCGTCGATGACGATGAGTTTGGGCTTGTCGATTTCGCAGGCCTGAAGTTTCTCCTCCAGGGACTGCATATCGTTATGCTTGAATTTGAGCACGCGGGAGAGTCCCAGACGGGCGCCGTCAATGATGGACGCGTGGTCCAGGGAATCCAGCAGGATGGTACCGCCGTGGAAACCCAGACAGGAGATGACGCCCATATTGGCCTGCATACCCGTAGAATAGGTCACCGCCTCATCCTTGCCGACGAATTTGGCCAGTTTTTCCTCAAGTTCGACGTGGATGTCGAGGGTTCCGTTCAGGAAACGGGAACCGGAACAGCTGGTACCGTATTTCTTGATGGCGGCGATGGCCGCTTCCTTGAGCCGGGGGTCGTTGGAAAGTCCCAGATAACTGTTGGAACCGAACATCAGTACATCCTTGCCGTAGATTTTGACGACGGTGGACTGTTCGGATTCAATGGGAGTATAGTAGGGATAGATGCCCCGGGCCTTGGTCTCCTGGGGAAGCGTGTACTTCCCGCAGATTTCATTCAATAGTCTCATTTTATTGTTTAAGTTTTATTACAAACGACTATAATAAAGTGCAAATTTAATAAAAAACTCACATATTCATCTCTTTTTTTCGCTTTTGCTCCAACTGCCAGGAATTGAACAGATTCTGCCAGATGCTGTACAATCCTCCCGTCGCCGAAGAGACGGGCGAAAAGAAACTGTAGCCCATCCAGATGGCGAACACCGTATTCTTCTGGCCGAGGGACTGGGTGACGCTCACGGCCCCGTGGCCGAAATGTTTGCCGAAGGCGAAATTGACCAGGCAGGACAAGGCGGAAGACAGGGCGATCAGGCCGATGACCGCCCCGGAAGCGTGGGCGTGGACAAGCGCCCGGACCGACATCGTAATGGCCAGGCAGAGGGAAACGGCCCAGAGATAGAAACTCAGCCCTGTCATCCTGACGAGACGCCGGTGCAGACGGGGAAAGAGATAACGTATCATCCAGGCCGCCAGGCAAGGGCCCAGCAGCAGCGGGAACACCTTGGCGAGAATCAGGCTGAACGCCGTCAGAAAAGACAGGCCGGCCACCGGATGAATCAAAGGGACGAACAGCGGCACAAGGACGGCCGTGGCGAGGTTGATGAGGACCGTATAGGTCACCAGACCGGCCATATCGCCGCCCAGTTTATAGGTAATGACCGGCGCGGCGGCCGCCGTGGGGCAGATGCTGCAAATCATCAGGCACTCCAGAAACAGGCGGCCGGATGTCCCGGCGGGCACGATAAAAATGGCTGCGAGGGCCAGCAGAATAAAGAGAATGCACTGCATACAGAGCAGTTTCAGCTGCCAGCGGTGCGGACGCAGTTCGGAGGGACTGATGCGGGCGAAACTCAGAAAGAGCATCGAGAAGATGAGCAGGGGCTGGAGAACTCCGACGGCCGTCACCAACGCCGGGCCGGCCGGATGAAGAAAGGGAAGATTCCGGTACAGGACGTACAGGAAGATTCCTGCCAGCATCGCCACGGGAAGCATCCACCGGTTGAGAAATGAGAGAAAACGATGCATCAGGGGGCGGGGCGTCTATAGTTCCTTGCGAAGGCGGGCGGTCGGAATGGAAAGCTGGTCCCGGTACTTGGCGACGGTCCTGCGGGCCACCTTGTACCCCATCGACGAAAGCCGTCCGACCAGTTCGTCGTCGGTCAGCGGGGAACTTTTGTCCTCTCCGTCCACGCACTGGCGCAGCGCCGCCTTGATTTCCTTCGTGGAAATCTCCTCCCCTTCCTTGTTGGCCATTCCTTCCGAGAAAAAGGACTTGAGGGAAAACACGCCGAAGGGCGTCTCGATATATTTGGAATTGGCCACGCGGGAAATGGTGGAGATGTCGAATCCCGTGACATCGGCGATGTCCTTGAGCACCATCGGGCGCAAATGTTTTTCATCCCCGTCGATGAAATAGGCCTTCTGATAATCGATAATGGCCTGCATCGTCTTGCGGAGGGTATTTTCCCGCTGCTTGACCGCATCGACCAGCAGTTTGGCCGCCTCCCAGCGCTGCTTGACGAAATCGTAGGTCTCCTTTTCGGCACGGGTCGTGGCTCCGGCCTCAAGGATGCGGGCATAATTGCGGCTCAACCGGGGCTCCGGAACCTTGAATCGCGGCATATCCAGCTGGAATTCGCCCTGTTCATAGGTCAGGACGAAGTCCGGCGTTATCTGGTCGGCCTTGTCGGCGTACTGGTCGTCGATGATGCCGCCGGGATGGGGATTGAGCCGCCGGATGAGTTCCTGCACTTCCTTGAGCTCCTCCCGGGACAGGCCCGTACGGGAGAGGATTTTATCATAATGCCGGTTGGAAAATTCCGTAAAGTATTTGTCGAGGATCAAGGTCGCGGCACGCACGGCAGGCGTCTGTTCCCTTCCCTTCAATTGCAGCAGCAGGCATTCCCGCAAATCCCGGGCGCCGACGCCGGCCGGCTCGAACTGCTGAATCACGCCCAGCAGGTATTCCACCGTCTCCTCGTCGGTCTGGATATTGGCCCGCAGGACCAGGTCGTCCACGACGCTGCTGACGCTCCGGCGAAGGTAGCCGTCCCCGTCGAGGCTGCCGATCAGGAAGGCGGCAATTTTGTATTGTTCCTTCGACAGGTCCCGGAAGCCCAGCTGCTCCATCAGCGAATCCGTGATGCCCTCCTTGACGGACAAGGTGTCGCGCCGGGGTTCTTCGTCCCGCCCCCGGTTGTTCACGCGGAGTTTGTAGTAGGGAGTGGAATCATCTTTCATCGATTCGAGGGAAAGGTCCTTGGGCGCTCCCTCCTCGGGTTTTTCCGGATTTTCCTCCCGGGCCAGCGGGAGTTCCTCGAGAACGGGATTGTCCTCCAGTTCCTTCCGGACGGTCGCCTCCATTTCCTGCTGCGGCAGTTGAATCAGTTTGATGGTCTGCACCTGCAACGGCGAAAGCCGCTGCTGCAGCGTCTGCTCCAAAGAAAGTCCCTGTCCCATCGCCTTACAGTTCTACGACCGGAATCGTTTTGGGCCGGAAGACTTTGACCGTGTCCCGGACATACGTATTTTTCTTATCGACGGCCGGATAGTTGATGGACTCTTTCACGACGAAAGCGGTCGGATACTCGGAAAGCACCTTTCCCATCAGTTGCATCGCCTCGGACTTGGTACGGAAATCCCCCACCGTCACCTTGAAATAGGGATTGGCATAACTGCGATAGGCCGGCACGCCGGGATATTTCGCCAGGAAAGCCCTGACCACCTCCTCGGATTCCGCGCGCGCCGATTCCTTGAAGAAGATACGGACCCGGTAGCCCTCGAAACTGCGCTCTTTGTTGGAAGCGGCGCGAAGACGCATCGCACCGGCGACCGCCTCGCTTTGGTACACCTTCACGCGGCCCGTACCGTCACTTCCGTCCGGCAGGATAGAAAAGACATCGATACCGACCAGGGAGGTATCCACGCGGGCCGTCGGCACGTAAACGACCGAATCCACCACATCAAAACGGGTTGAATCGAACGGCTCGGCGCCCGGGTGCCGGGCGGAAAGAAGCGTGCAGAATGCCGGCAGGACGGCCATAAGGGTCAACAATTTTTTCATCACGGAAACAAGGCTTTTATGGGCTGATTCTTGAGCGTATAGCGCGCGCCCTTTGCCTGAGGGGTCGCAGAAAGGTTGACGCTGACATCGAAGACATAATCTTCCGGCCGGAAATCCCTCATCAGCGCCATCAGCCGGAAGACGGAAACATCCGCCGCGGGAGTCAGCCAAAGGGTGACCGCATAATCCTTGGTGCTGCGCGCCTCGATGGAAAGGTCGTCCGCGGTAAACGTCCCCAGCGTCAAGGTCTCGGAACGGATTTCCCCGGCGATGTCGCTCATCCGCACATAGCCGGCCGGATTCTCCACCCGTACCTGCAAGGTCACGCCCAGGGCACGGCTGCCCGGGGCAGGCATCCGCAGCCCGGTAACCTGACGCGACACGACCCGCATCTTCCGGAGACTGTCGAGCCCCACGCAGGATACGACC
>CADBLM010000111.1 GCA_902795445.1 uncultured Bacteroidia bacterium | reverse complement strand
GCTTTTGGAGAAGTTTGTGTTCTCACTGAAGTATATGCACACGCTGACCGTCCAGCCGGGCTCGTTTACGGAGGATTTGCTCCGCCTCCTGTATCGCGCCACGGAACTGGGCTCAATGACCATCGAACAAAGGGAGCGCTACGAAGCAACGATGAGAAACGAGTTGGATATCAGCCTTGAGAAGCGCTATGTCCGCGACGAAGCGTTCAAAGAAGGGCGTGAAGCAGGCCGTGAGGAAGGCGAAGCCAAGGGCCGTGAAGAAGGCGCCCGCGAGATTGCTCAGAAGATGCTGGCGGCTGGTTCTGACCTTGCCTTTATCAAGGAAATGACCGGCGTGCAACTGTAGTTCGTCTCACCCCTCCACTGTATTAACGAACCTTTTTGTGCCGTACTCACTCGAAGAGGGCAAGGGCCTGGTCGAGGGTGAGGGCAGCCTTCAGTGTGAAGTCTCCGCTGGCGGTGCGGCGGAGGCGGCTGATGAAGGCGCCGCTGCCGAGGGTCTCGCCAAGGTCGCGTGCTAGGGCGCGGATGTAGGTGCCTTTGCTGCAACGGATGCGCAGGGTGGCGCGGGGACAGCCGTGCAGGTCCGCCGTGTCTGCGACATGGATGCGGGCGGAGGCATCGTGGAGGCGTGAGGAGGCGTCGCGAAGGGGATTTTTCTTCGCGGCTTCGGGGGCGGGCGTCGTGGTCGCGGCGGATGCGTGGATGGGCGTTGCGCTTGCGGCGGCTTCGGGGGCAGGCACGGCGTCGGCCGGGGCTCCGGCTGTGACAGGCTCGTAGGGCCCGAAGTCGAGCAAGTCCAGACGGCTGATGACGATGCAGGAGGAACGGATCAGGCTGTCGTCCACGGCTTCCCCTTTCCGCAGGGCTTTGCGGGCCAGCTCGTAGGCCCGGACGCCGTCGATGTTCTTGGCGCTGAACAGGGGGGCCACCTGCATCTGTTCGCCCTTGAAGCCCTCCAAAGCGCCGGCGACGCTTTCCGCCGTGATGCCGTCGGTCGCAAAGCGCTCGTCCGGCTCCTTTTCCAAATCATAGGAGGGCGTGGTGGCGCCGAAGACGATGTCGGTGAGGTATTCCTTGTCGTGCCGCTGGTATTCTTCCGCCTTTTTGGTGGCAGCACCGATGCAGACCAGCAGCACGCCGTCGGCCAGCGGGTCGAGGGTGCCGGCGTGTCCGACTTTGAGATTTTTCTTGCCGAAATGCCGGATGGCGGCGTATTTGACTTTGCGGATGACATCCGCGGAAGTCCATCTCCAGGGCTTGTCGATGACCAGGACGATACCGTCGGGATAGTCCGCGATGTCCTTCGAGAGGTGCAATCCCGGCGTTGCCACGAGGGGCTTTCCTCCGCCATCCGCCAAGGGACTTCCGGCGGCGGCGGCCGGCCCGGCACAATCCGTCAATCCCTCCATCAGGCCCCCAGCGTATTGCGGGCACGGTCCACCCGGCGGATAAATTCTTCGCGTCCGATCAGACAGGCGATGTCCGCGATGCCCAGACCGCTCGAAGCGCCGACCAGCGCGAGTCGCAGGCAGTTCATCACCTTGCCCATCGGCCACTCCCGGCTCTTGATGTAGTTTTCGACATCGGCCTCGAAACTTTCCTTTTCCCATATTCCCTCCATCGCGCCGATGTGCGCGGCCAGTTCAAATGCCAAAGCGGTATTCTCGGCTTTCCAGAATTTGGCTGCATCCTTTTCCACATATTCCGTCGGCGAAACAAAGAGATAAGATGCGATATCCCAGAAGTCTTTGACGAAGGTGGCGCGTTCCTGGATGAGGGCCACGACCTTGCGGACATATTCCTTGCCGAAACAGCCGCCGGCGAAATCCTTGCCGTCTCCTTCCGTGACGCGGATGCCTTTCTCCTCCAGGATGGGGATGAAATCATCGGCGAGTTGTTCGGGGCTGCGGCGGCGCAGGTATTCCTTGTTGTACCACTTGGCTTTCTCCGGATTGAAGCGGGCACCGCTCTTGACGATGCGGTCGATGGAGAAGGCCTCCACGAGTTCGTCGAGGGTGAAAAGTTCGCGCTCGTCGCCGGGATTCCAGCCGAGCATAGCCAACAAGTTGACGAAGGCTTCGGGGAAATAGCCGTCCTCGCGGTAGCCGCGCGAGACTTCGCCTTCGGGGCTGGTCCATTGCAGGGGGAAGACGGGGAAGCCCATCTTGTCGCCGTCGCGTTTGCTGAGTTTGCCCTTGCCGTCCGGCTTGAGCAACAGGGAGAGATGGGCGAAGCGGGGCATCGTGTCCTGCCAGCCGAAGGCCTCATACAAAAGGTAATGCAGCGGCAGGGAGGGCAGCCATTCTTCGCCGCGGATGACCTCGGTGATTTCCATCAGGTGGTCGTCCACGATGTTGGCCAGATGGTAGGTGGGCAGTTCGTCCGCCCGTTTCCACAGCACCTTGTCGTCGAGGGTGCCGGAGTTGACCTCCACGTGTCCGCGAATCATGTCGTCCATCTTGACGATGCGGTCGGCGGGCATCTTGAAGCGTACGGTCCAGTCCGTCGTCTCTTCCAGCAGGCGGGCGCATTCCCCGGCCGGCAGGGTCAGGGAGTTACGCAGTTTTTCGCGGGTGGAGTGGTTGTAGATGAAGGTCTGTCCCTTCGCTTCCATTTCAGCGCGCAGGGCGGCGAGTTCCTCGGCGCTGTCAAAGGCATAGTAGGCGTACCCGTCGCGTACCAGTTGCTCGGCATATTGCCGGTAGATGGGTTTGCGCTCGCTCTGCCGGTACGGGGCGTGGGGATGACGCCCGGAAGGGACGCTCACGACCTGACCGTTCTCATCCACGCCTTCGTCGGGCCGGATGCCGCACCAGGTGAGCGCCTGGATGATATAGGCTTCGGCGCCCGGAACGAAACGGTGGGAGTCGGTATCTTCGATGCGGAGGACGAAATCGCCGCCGCGCTGTTTGGCGAACAGGTAATTGTACAGGGCGGTTCGCACGCCGCCCATATGCAGGGGCCCGGTCGGTGACGGGGCAAATCTTACTCTTGTCTTTCTTTCCATAGTCATTGTTCTTTGGAGGCAGCTTTCCTGCGAAGGGCAGTGTTGGCTTCCAGTGAATGAATGTCGTTCGTGTTGCAACCGTACAGGACGGGTTTCTCCGTGAAGAAGAATTTTCTTTTGTGGGCCACCGAATTGAAGACGATTTTTTCCACGTCGTCGTAGGTGAAATCCTCATCTTCGATGGGCGGCTGTGAAACGGCCGGCGCGCAGAAACTCTCGTCGATGTCGATGATGTTGCCCTGGTTTTCTCCGATGACTTCGGTCAGCCGTGTCATCTTGAAGCCGGTTGCGATGATGGTGATGCGGATCTGGTCGCCCCATTCGGGGTCTTCGTTATAGACGATGCCTTCCTTGTACTTGGACGGATCGCCGATGCGCTGGCTGATCAGTTCGTTGAGCTGGCTGCGCTCGCCGAAGGTCATACCTTTGTCGCTCAGGGGGACGGTGATGTTGACCAGGGCCCTGCGCGACGAGTGAAGGTCGAAATCATAGAGCAGAGGGGAGTTGAGGGCGCCTTCCACCGCATCGGCCAGGCGGTTGTCCCCGCTGCCGATACCGCTGCCCAGCAGGGCCATCCCGCTGTTGTGCATCGTTGCCTTGATGTCCTCGAAGTCCACGTTCTTGTAGCCGGGGCGGCTGATGATTTCCGTAATGCCGCTGACCGCCGTCGAGAGGATGATGTCGGATTTGGGAAATCCGTTCTGAAGCAGTTCGTCCTTATAGACTTCGGCTAGTTTCTCGTTGTCGATGATGAGCAGCGAGTCCACGTTCTTCTGCAGTTCGCGCACTCCGTCCACCGCGCGGGCGTAGGAACCGTTCTTTTCGTTCTTGAAGGGGAGGGTCACCACGCCGACGGTCAGGATACCCTGTTCCTTTGCCAGGTTGGCGATGATGGGAGCCGCGCCGGTCCCCGTCCCGCCGCCCATACCGGCCGTGACGAAGAGCATTTTCGTGTGGCCGCTGAGTACCTTTTCCTTGATGGCATCGACCGAGGCGATGGCGCAGTTCCGGGCCTTGATGGCGTCCATTCCCGCTCCCAGTCCTTCTCCCAGCTGAACCTTGATGGGCACGTCGCTTTGCTTGAGGGACTGCGAGTCGGTGTTGCACACGATAAAGGTGCAGCCTTTGATTTTCTCTTTATACATATAGGAAACGGCGTTGCAGCCGGCTCCTCCGACACCGATGACCTTGATCATCTCGTCGTTTCCCATCCAGTCGTCGGGGGCGGTGAAATCCGTCAAAATGTCGTCTGTATGTACGGATTTGGGCGTTTCGCTTGTCAATTCGTTCATCGCTGCGTTCGTTTAAAGTTCATCTCCAAAAAGGTTGTCGCCGAAAAGGTCTTCCGTTTTTGCCCGGTCTTTCTTTTTATCGTGGTCTCCGCCGTCCATAATGCCGAGAATCTTGGCGCCGAAGCTGTCCAAGAGAGAAGTTCCTCTGTCTTTGGGATGGTTGTGAGGTTTTTTCAGCCCCATTTTTTTTTCAGGCACGGTCTCTCCGAATAGATTGGTTTCTGTCTTCTTGGCTTTGGGGAGGGAGTCCGTCGCTTCCGGCCGGGGCTCGGGAACCGCCTGGCTTGCGTCCTTCGTTTCAACCCCGCTTGCGCTTTCCTCCTCCGCTGCCGGTTCGACATCCCTTTCTGCGTCGGTACTTTCTTCCGTCCGGGCGGTTTCCTGTTCCGTCTCTTCGTCCGTCTTCTTCTCCGTGTCGATGGCGTTGATGCGCGGATCGGCCGGGTCGTTCACGAACCAGACCTTGTCCAGGCCTCTTCCGGCGAACAGCAGTCCCAGGCAGCCGGCCGCATCCGGACTCAAACATTCCGCAGGCATCGTGATGGCGCGGCTGTTGACTTGTCCGACGCGGACGCTGTAGCCGGACTGCTCTTCCAGCAGTTTGCTGCAATTGAACAGTTTCGCCCCACCGCCCGTCAGGACGATGCCTGCGCCGAGGTCGTCCGCCATTCCGCTTTCCTGGATGATGTACAATGCCGCTTCAAAGATTTCCTTCATCCGTGCCGTGACGATTTCCGACAGGAATTTGATGCCGACCTCCTTGGTCCGGGATGCGTCCCGAAGCTTGATGCGGAGGTATTTGTCGCTCATATTCTGCAACTTGTCCGGGCAGCAGATGCCATAGACTTTCTTGATGTTCTCCGCCAGGGCTTCCGACAGGCCGCACTCGTTGCGGATATCCATCGTGACCGCACGTCCGCCGAACGGGATGGAGTCATAATAGCGCAGAATACCGCCGGTGAAGATGGATACGCTGGTCACTCCGCCGCCGATGTCGATGAGTGCGACGCCGTTTTCCATATCCGTCCGGTCCAGCACGATTTTCCCGGTGTACTGCGGGCTGAAATACTTGCGTGCCGACGTCAGGTCCAGCAGCCCGAGGGTGTTGTCAATGTTGGACATCGGTTGGTTGCGGCCCAGGAATACCCGGTAGTAGCCTTCTATTTCCTCGCTGAACCGGCCGATGATATCATCTTCCCCGATGAGAAAATCCATTCCGTCCGAGTAGGACTGGGTGACGCAGTCAAAGATGCAGAGATGATTCTTTTCATTCCTGTCGGCCGCTTCCCGGAGCGCTTCCTCGCAGGCCTGGTCCCGCAGCATCCGGATATCTTCTTCCCGGACGATGGTATCCTCTTCCCGTTGCAGCGTGCTTTTGGCGTTGATTTGGACAATGGGGTGCGACGGCAGGTTGATGATGGCCTGCATTACATCCAGTCCGAGTTCTTCCTTGACGGCTCCTACCAGCTCGCGGATGACCTCGGAGGCTTGCTGGGCATTTTGGATGCGCCCGTGGTTGATGCCGGATGAGGGAAGCGCCTTGTAGAAGGAAATCCGGAATCCGTTGTCGGATTCGAATCCTACCGCCAGGGCGATTTTGGAACTGCCGGCGTCAATGGCGACGATGTGTTTGGTGTCCATAGGCTATTTACAGATAATCTGTCCGTTGAAGCGGACGTTGACAGATTTGTATTTTTTATCGGCGACGGCCGGTCTGACGGCCGTGAGATATTGTTCAACTTTGTGGAATTTTTCCTCGATTTGCGCGTTGTCTCCGAAAATGAAAGACTCCTCCAACCCGTCGAGGAAGAGAATCATTCTGCCTCTTCGGTCAAAATGAATCCGGGTGCAGCGGTTTGTCCACTTTTTGGAATGTTGAATGTATCCGACCAGGGAAACCATCCCGTCCAGCCATTGTTTTTCCGGGACGTCCGGATGGTACCAGTTGCCGACGGGCAGACGGCCGTCTATCAGCGGGACCCAGGCCGTATAATGGGCTTGCAGGGGGAAGATGTTGCCTTCGGCATCGGCGTAGAATCCTCCGTCCTTGCCTTGCAGGCGCATTATCGGCACCCGTTCCGTCAGATGGATATGCAGGGTGCTGTCCTTGGTCGCATAGACCTGGCTTTGCAGGACGGCGCTGCAACGGTTGAAACTCTCTTCCACCCGATGCAGGTCAATGTCTTTCATCTTCCGGCCGGCGAGCGTCCCGAAATGCTGCTGCAGGTGGCCCAGTACGTCCTCGTCTTCCATAAAGCGTTGTCCCTGAGGACTGTCGTTGTCGACGACGATGTGCCGGCATTCCATCCCCTCGCGTCCTTTCCGGTCCTTTCCGGCGGCCAGGACGATGCAGGTGAGCGTCAGCGCGGCCATCAGCGCACAAATGATATATTTGAACGCTTTGTTCATCGGCTCTCAAGCATACGGGTGATGGGGACGATATACCGGTCGATGTTGCCGGCGCCGAAACTGACCAGTACGTCGAGTTCTTCCTTTTCCAGGGTGTCCATCAGTTCTTCCTTGCGGATAAGCGTTTTCTGCGGACAGGTCAGGCGGTCGAAGATGATGTCCGAAGTCACGCCGGGGATAGGCTCCTCCCGGGCGGGGTAGATGTCCAGCAGAATCACTTTGTCGGCTCCGCTGAGCGCCTTGGCGAATTCGGGGGCGAAATCGCGGGTCCGGGTGTACAGATGCGGCTGGAAAATGGCAGTCAGTTTCCGTCCGGGGAAAATGTCCCGGATGGAACGCATCGCGGCGGCAATCTCGTTGGGATGATGGGCATAGTCATCGACATAAGCCAGACCGGGGCGGTTGACGTGGATGTCGAAGCGGCGCTTGACTCCCCGGAAACTCAGCAGGGCCTTGCGGATGTCCTCTTCTTTCACGCCGTAGCAAAGGGCGACGGCGGAAGCGGCCACGGCGTTTTCGACGTTGACCCAGCCGGGAACGCCGACGCGGCAGCCTTCGATGCGGCCGCCCGGATGGACGAGGGTGAAGTCGAAATAGCCGCATTCGTCCTTGCGCAGGTCCGTCGCATAGAAGTCGGCCCGGCTGTCGTCGTAGCTGTAGTGCAGGATGCGGGCCTTCGTATCGGCGGACGTGATGTCGAGGCCGTATTTGGCGATGACATAGTCGCGGGTCTGTGAGGCAAAGGCCTTGAACGCCTCCTGTACGTGGGCCAGGTCTCCGTAGATGTCCAGATGGTCGGCGTCCATCGCGGTGATGACGGCGATGTCCGGGAACAGTTGGAGGAAGGAACGGTCGAATTCGTCGGCTTCCGCTACGATGACGTCGTTGTCGGAAATCAGCAGATTGGTGTCGTAATTTTTGCTGATACCCCCGAGGAAGGCGTTGCAACCCGCTCCGCCTTCGGTGAAAATGTGGGCGAGCAAGGTGCTGGTGGTCGTTTTTCCGTGCGTGCCGGAAACCGCCAGACAGTGCATCGTCGCGGCGATTTCGCCCAGCATCCGCGAGCGCTTGACCAGGCGGTAGCCCTCGCGCTGCACCTTTTGCAGTTCCTGCAGGTCGGCGGGCACGGCCGGGGTATAGACGACCAGGGTCTTCTCCTTGTCGGCGGGAATGCGGGTGACGTCGTCCTCATAGTGCACGTCGATGCCCTCCTGCCGGAGCTGTTCCGTCAGTTCGGACGGGGTCTTGTCATAACCGCTGACCTTGCAGCCTTTCGCCTTGAAATACCGGGCGCCGGCGCTCATCCCGATGCCGCCGATACCGATGAAATATATGTTCTCGTATGCCATATCAAACCAATTGATAGATTTCTTCTGCAATGCTGCGTGCCGCGTCGGGACGGGCCAGGGCCAGGGCGTTGGCTTCCATCCTGCGGATGCGCGGCCCGTCCGCGGCGAGGGCGAGGGCTTCGGGCATCAGTTTTTCGCGTGCCTGGGCATCACGGACCAGGACGGCGGCATCCTTGCGGACCAGGGCCATCGCGTTGAAGGTCTGGTGGTCTTCCGTCACGTTGGGCGAGGGGACCAGGATGGAGGCCTTGGCGCAGGCGCACAGTTCGGAGATGCTGCTGGCGCCGCTGCGGGAGATGACGACATCCGCCATCGCATAGGCCAGGTCCATCCGCGCAATAAAGTCCGTATGATGAATGAAGGGGAGGACGGGATTGCCCTTGCCTTCGAGGGCTTTCATCCTGGCGTCCGTTTCCGTCTTGTAGTATTTTCCGCACTGCCACAGCAGTTCGACGTTCTCTCCGCCCGGACATCCGGCTTCCACCCACTGGAGCACCGCTTCGTTGAGGGTCCGGCTTCCCAGACTGCCGCCGATGATGAGGATGTGTTTCTTGTCCGGGGACAGACCGTACCGGCGAAGACCCTCTTCCCGGCTTTCGGCCGTTGCCGGAACCAGTCCGCTGCGGATGGGGTTGCCCGTGAATACGATGCGGTCCGCCGGGAAAAAGCGTTCCATCCCTTCATAGGCCACGCAGATTTTCCGGGCCTTTTTGCCGACCAGCTTGTTGGTCATACCGGCGAAACCGTTCTGTTCCTGAATCAGCGTGGGAAGACCCATCTGCGTCGCCGCCAGCAGCAGGGCGGCGCTGGCGTATCCGCCCACGCCGACCGCCACGTTCGGCTGGAATTTCTTGATGATGCGGCGGCTTTTACGGATGGCCCGCAGGAGCTTGAAGGGCAAGGCGGCGTTCTTCAGCAGGTTTTTCCGCTGAAATCCCTGGATGTCCAGACCGACGATTTCGTAGCCGGCCGCGGGTACTTTCTCCATTTCCATCCTTCCGTTGGCGCCGACGAAGAGAATCTCGTTTTCGGGATTCATCTCCTTGAGTGCGCCTGCGATGGACAAGGCCGGAAAAATATGTCCGCCCGTCCCGCCTCCGCTGATGATGACCCTGATCTTTTTCATACTTCTTCTTTTTCAATCTCTTCTTCTTTTTCAATCTCTTCCCGGACCAGCCGGCTGACGCCCAGAACCACTCCGAAGGCGATGCTGAACATCACCAGGGCGCTCTTTCCGTCGCTGAGAATCGGAAGGGTCTGTCCGGTCATCGGCATCAGTCCCACATTGACGAGAATATGGATGAGTGCCTGTCCGCTGATGAGAATGACCAGTCCGGCCACCATCGTCCGCGCACAGACGGAACTGCAATAATTGGCGATGCGCGTCCCCCGGGCGATGAGACAGCCGAAGAGGAATATCACGTAGATGGCTCCGAGGAGGCCGTATTCTTCACAGATGAAACTGAACATGAAGTCGCTGAACATACCCATCACCTTGTATTTCTGGGTGCTGCCGCCGGGACCTTTCCCGAAGGGGGGATGACCGCCTTCCCGGATGGCGAATTTCGCTCCCTGCACCTGACGGTTCTCGTCGATGAACTTGTCGTAGTCGGTCCGCGTCTTGGTCCCTTTTTTCATTTCCTCGCGCAGGTCCGCCAGACGGTCTTCGTAGGACCGGGTGAAGGCTTCGATGCGGGAACGGCCCGTTTCCGTACGGTTTCCTTTCGCATCCAGTTTATTCAACAGCAGCAGCCCGCCGCCCCCGACGACGGCGCAGAAGATGATGAACAGGGCGAGATGTCCCCGGCCGAACCCGCCGACAAAGAGCGTGACCAGCATCCCGAGGGCGATAATCGCCATGCTGGAGTTGCTGCCGGGCAGCACCATCGCGCAGGTCAGCAGGAAGGGCAGATAGATGAACAGGGCCCTTTTGAAGAAGGGTTCCTCCAGCCAGGCGATACCCCGGTTCCAGGCGAAACGGCGCAGCCGCCAAAAGCCCCGGTGGTCGGCGAGGATGGCCTCGTCCGTCTCGTTCTCGTCGTAAACGGCATTGTCCTCCGTCCAGGTCGTCACGGCCCAGGCCATATACATCACGGAAAAGATTTTCACTACCTCGAAAACGTGTATCTGTACCTTGCCGAAGAAGAGTACGGTCCGCCAGCTGTCGTTGAGGTTCTGGGATTCCATAAAGTGCGGAATCCGGATGTGCAAGTCCAGGAACGCGAGCAGCAGGAGGGATCCGAGGAAGCCATAGACGCCGAATTTCATCAGTCCCTTCAGGCTGCAGAACTTGTATATGACAAACAGAAGCCCCCCGCTGAGGATGATGGTGGCCAGCTGACCGATCAGCATCTTGATACGCTCCTGTCCCGATGATACCTGCATCGAGGTCGATGACAGCACGGTGGTGATGGAAAACAGGTAGAGCAGGATGACAATCAGCAACAGCATTTTGTCACCCCGGACGGACGCGAGGAATTCCCGCACTTTGTTACCCAGCCAATTCATTACAGTCTGCTGACGGCTTCTTTGAAGAGCCTGCCTCTCTCTTCATAATTCTTAAACAGGTCGAAACTGGCGCAGCAGGGAGAGAGCAGGACGACGTCTCCCTCTTCGGCAAAGCCGGCGCAGGCCTTGACCGCTTCTTCGGCACTGAGCGTGTCGATGATGTTGCGGCTGCCTACCAGCCCTTCGAAGGCTGCGTGAATCTTGCTGTTGTCAACGCCCATACAGACGATGGCTTTCACTTTTTCCCGCACCAGGGCGTTCAGGGTGCTGTAGTCGTTGCCCTTGTCCTTGCCGCCGACAATCCACACCACGGGCCGGTTCTGACATTCCAGCGCATACCACGCGGCATCCACGTTGGTGGCCTTGGAATCGTTGATGTAGAGCACGCCGCCGACCGTCCTGACCTTTTCCAGTCGATGTTCCACGGCTTCGAAACTCGCCAGGCTGGCGCGGATGGTCTCGTTCTTGATGTTCATCACCTTGCCGGCGATGGCGGCGGCCATCGAATTATAGACATTGTGCTTTCCGGACAGGGACAGTTCCTCGACCAGCAGGTCGCAGTCTTCCCGTTCGTCCATCCTTACGCGGATGGTGTTCCCGTCCAGCCACGCGCCCTGGCTGACTTCCTGTTTCTGACTGAAAGGAAGCATCTTGGCCTTGACGACGATTTTGTTGAGGTGCTGGATGGTGATTTCGTCATCGCTGCAGAAAATGAAGCAGTCTTCGCTGCTCATATTGCGGGTGATGCGGAACTTGGCCTTGACATAGTTTTCCATCTCGTGGTCGTAGCGGTCGAGATGGTCCGGCGTGATGTTGGTGATGATGGCGATGTCCGCCTTGAAATCATACATGTTGTCCAGCTGGAAGCTTGACAGTTCCAGCACGTAACAGTCGAAGTGCTCTGTTGCCACCTGATAGGCGTAGCTCTTGCCGATGTTGCCGCCCAGTCCTACGTTGAGGCCTGCCTGCTTGAGCAGATAGTAAATCAGCGAGGTCGTCGTCGTCTTTCCGTTCGAACCGGTGATGCAGATTTTCCGGGCATTGTCGTAACGTCCGGCGAATTCGATTTCCGAAATGATATGGATCCCTTTTCCCACGGCCTTGACCACCAGGGGCGCATTGAGGGGAATGCCCGGACTTTTGATAATTTCGTCGGCATTCAGGATTTTTTCCTCGCTGTGCTTCCCGCTTTCAAAGGGAATGTCCCACTTGCGGAGCATCGCTGCATATTTTTCGGCGATTTCCCCCCGGTCCGAGAGGAAAACGTCGAAGCCCTTGACTTTGGCCAGTACGGCGGCGCCGACACCCGACTCTCCGCCTCCCAAGACTACGATTCTTGCCATACTATCTCACTTTCAACAGGGCAAATGTCGCCACGGCGAGCAAGATGCCTATAATCCAGAAGCGGACGACGATTTTGTTTTCCGGCAGGGCCCGCGCCGGCTTCTGGATCAGGGCCGGGATGCCTTCTTTCTGAAAATGATGGTGCAGGGGAGTCATCCGGAAAATCCGTTGCCCCTCCCCGTATTTCTTGCGCGTGCGACGGAAATGCACCCGCTGGATAATCACGGAAAGCGCTTCCACGAAGAAAATGCCGCAGAGGATGGGCAGCATCAGTTCCTTGTGGATCAGGATGGCTCCCACGCCGATGATGCCGCCGAGGGCCAGACTGCCCGTATCGCCCATAAAGACCTGGGCCGGGTAACTGTTGTACCACAGGAAGCCGATGAGCGCGCCGGTCAGCGCGGCCATAAACACGAAGATTTCTCCCGTTCCCGGAAGGTAGGTGATGCCCAGGTATTCCGCGTTGATGGCGTTGCCGGAGAGCCAGGCGAAGATGCCCAGGACTACGCCGACGATGGCGCTGGTGCCGGTCGCCAGTCCGTCCAGACCGTCGGTCAGGTTCACGCTGTTGGAACAGGCGGTGGTGACGAAGACAATCATCGCGACGAAGATGCCCCAGGTACAATATACGCCCAGTTGCCCGCTGAAGGGGGAGAGCCAGGAATAGTCGAATTCGTTGCCCTTGACGAAGGGCAGGGTGGTGACCAGGCGGGTGGTGTCCACTTTGTCGCTCAGACAGACGGTCAGGGCAATGATGAAGCCCAGGATAATCTGTCCGGCCAGTTTGGCCTTTTCGCTCAGGCCGTTCTTGTCGTGTTTGAAGACTTTGATATAATCGTCCGCGAAACCCAGGCCGCCCAGCCAGACGGTGGTCAGCAGGAGCAGCTGGATGTAGATATTGGTCAGGTCGCAGAAGAGCAGCACGCCGCAGAGCAGGGCGATGAGGATGATGATGCCGCCCATCGTCGGAGTGCCTTCCTTGTTCATCTGTCCCTCCAGCCCCAGGTCGCGGATGGTCTCGCCGTATTTTTTCTTTTGCAGCCAGGCGATGATATGCCTGCCTTGCCAGAGGGAAATAATCAGGGCGGTCACGCTGGCCAGCATCGCCCGGAAGGACAGGTAGCCCATCAACCCGTGTCCCGGGAAGTCCAGGTCTTTGAGCGCTTCGAAAAGATGATATATCATAATGTTATTCTCCCATTTCCGCAAACACCTTCCGGACGATTTCGTGCTCGTCGAAATGGCGTTTTTCCGTTCCGATAATCTGATAATCTTCGTGCCCCTTTCCGGCAAGCAGGATGGTGGCGTTGTCCTGTGCCGTCATCAGGGCGGCCCGGATGGCTTCCTCGCGGTCTTCGATGCAGATGGCTTTCCTGCGCCCGTCCGCGTCCAGTCCCGTCTTGATTTCGGCGATGATGTCCGCCGTCTTTTCCGTCCGGCTGTTGTCCGAAGTGATGATGAGCCTGTCCGCGCCCTTCTGGGCGACAGCGGCCATTTCAGGCCGCTTGCTGCGGTCGCGGTCGCCACCGCAGCCGAACAGGCAGACAAGCTGGCGTTTCGGCGCGATTTCCCGCAGGGTCTTCAATACGTTTTCCAGGGCGTCCGGCGTGTGCGCGTAGTCGATGACGGCGCAGAGACCGCGGGGCCCGTTGATGGCTTCCAGGCGTCCGGGTGCCGACTGCAGGGCGCTGATGGCGACCAGCGCGTCCTCCGGTTCCGCCCCGAGCGCGACGGCCGCCGAGTAGATGGCGAGGATGTTGTAGGCGTTGTGCAGGCCGATGAGCCGTGTCCAGCACTCCCGGCCGTCTATGTTCAGGAGCATTCCCTCGAAACCCTCCTCCAGCACCCGGCACTTGTGGTCCGCGACGCTCCGGCAGGAATAGGTGACGATGCGGGCGCGGCAGTTCTGGACCATAATGCGGCCGTTTTTGTCATCGACATTGGTGATGGCGACGGCCTTTTTGTCCAGGCCGTCGAAGAAGAGTTTCTTGCAGCGCAGGTATTCGGCGAAGGTCTTGTGGTAGTCCAGATGGTCGTGGGTGAGGTTGGAGAAGATGGCCACGTCAAAGTCCAGTCCGGCCACCCTTTCCTGTTCCAGTCCGATGGAACTCACTTCCATAAAGCAATAGGTGCAGCCCTTCTCCAGCATCCGGGCCATCAGGGCGTTGATGGTGAGCGGGTCGGAGGTTGTGTTGACGGCCTCGAAGCGCTCTTCGCCCACATAGTTCGCGATGGTGCTGAGCAGGCCGCACTTGTGGCCGAGTCTCGTAAACAGATGGTAGAGCAGCGTGACGGTCGTCGTCTTTCCGTTGGTGCCGGTGATGCCCACCAGTTTCAGTTTCCGTGACGGATTGCCGTAAAAATTGGCGGCGCAGACGGCCAGTGCGTGGCGGTCGCAGGAAAGGATGGCGGACGCTCCGGCCGCCTTGGCTGCCGGGATGAAGTCGTGTCCCTCCCGGGCGAAGCCTTTGACGGCCAGGAAGGCCCAGCCCTCCCGTATGTCGCGCGAGTCGTTGCTGATGCCCAGGATTTCCTGCCCGGGGGTGCCTTCCAGCATCACGGCGCCGCTGTCGGATATGATGTCTCTGAGTTTCATTTCAAGTTCAATCGGATGGTTTGTCCTTTGGCATATCGGGTGCCGGCGGCCGGACTTTGGCTTTTGACG
>CADBLM010000110.1 GCA_902795445.1 uncultured Bacteroidia bacterium | reverse complement strand
GTCGCCAGCTCCATCAGGCAGAGGCTCTTGCCCTCGCGTCCGAGTTGTCTGCGGATGTCGTGGAAGGCGCCCAGCTGGCTTTCCAGTTCTTCTTTGAGGAACGAATCGTCGATTTTGATTTCCGTCAGTTCCGTGGTAAAGGTGGTATGGCGGCAATGGTCGCTCCAGTAGGTGTCCAGGATGCGAAGTTCCGTCTCGGTGGGCGTGCGGCCTTCCTTCGTAAAGTATTTGACCACTTCCCCGAGGTCGTCGGCGTTCATCGCCAGTCCCCAGCGCTTGCAGAAGTCCGCATACTCCTCCTTTGTCAGATCCAGGAAGCCGGTCAGGTCCGCCAGCGGCTTGACTTCCGCCTGCTCGGCGAAAGAGAGCTTGCCGAGGTCCTTGGGACGGGACTCCACGGCGTTGACGTAGTATTTGCGGATTTTTTCCAAATCACCTTCCGACAGGTCGTCGTCAAAAATGAGCAGGCGCGAGGAACGGATGCGGATATCGGCGTGCGGGTCGATCAAATGGACGCAGTCCACAGCCGACGAGGCCCGCTGGTCAAACTGGCCCGGAATGTATTCTACGGCCAGGTATTTCTTGCCTTCCAGGTCGCAGCTGTCGCTGACCCGGTCGGTCACAATCTCACCGAACACGCTGTAGCGGGACTTCTCCAGCAGTTCGTCGCTGAATCCGTCCAGGTCATAGACATTCAGCAGACGCAGGGTCTTGAGCGAGAGCGAAAGGTTTTCGTTGAATTCTTTTTTCAGGCTGCCCGCCTCCACCTGGAAACGGGGATATTTTTCTACAAATATTCTGCGGGGATTCATATCGCTGTTCTGTCTTTTATCATTCAGTACGCCGCTTTGCACGTCGTGACTTTTTCGTGCCGCAGCCGGATTTACAACACGGCGGAGAGCACTTTTTCGGCCTGTCTGCGGCGGAATTCCTTCAATTTTTCCGCAAGTTCCGGGTCGGTCAGGGCAAAAATGCTGACGGCAATCAGGGCGGCGTTTTTGGCCCCGTCGATGGCGACGGTGGAAACCGGGATGCCCGAGGGCATCTGCACCATCGAAAGCAGGGAATCCAGGCCGCCGAGGGCTTTGCTGCGGATGGGGACGCCGATGACCGGCAAGGTGGTCTGTCCGGCCGCGACGCCGGCGAGATGGGCGGCACCGCCCGCTCCGGCGATGATTACGCCGATGCCCCGTCCCTCCGCGGAGGTGACGTATTCGCTGAACTCCGCGGGCGTACGGTGCGCGCTGTACACCTTCTTTTCATACTCGACACCGAAGTCTTCCAATACCTCACAAGCGCCTTTCATCACTTCCCAATCGCTCGTGGAGCCCATTACAACTGCAACTTTCATCATTTCTAAAAATAAAAAATTCCGCAGTTACGTTGCTGCGGAATGAGGGTTTACAAGTATATTTTGCGGCGGTCGCTCCGACCTGACCCGGACGAAACCTTGCCCGAGAGAGAAGATTGTTTGTTGACAATGCAGGAACAGACCATCTTTATCATCTTTGGCGGGAAATGCCCGTCCCGCCGAAAACGGTCGCAAATTTAGTGCATTTTTTTGAGCCTGCAAAGGGCGGTTTCCGTTTTTTTCAACAAACTTATCAACATTTTTTTTCAACACGCGAAGATTTGCATATTTTCAGATTTATGAGTAATTTTGCGCGATTTGAAGGGATGCGTACTTGTCATGCCCATTTCCGTCACAGAAACAAAAAAACGAACAGATATGCAGAACAAATTGCAGGAATTGACCGACAAACTCTACAACGAAGGTTTGTCCAAAGGACGTCAGGAAGGAGAGCAGATTCTCTCCCAGGCCAGGATGCAGGCTGAAAACATCGTCGCCGAAGCGCAGGCCCAAGCCGCTGCCATCGTGGCCAAGGCAGAAAAAGAGGCTGCCGACCTGCGGCACAAAGTGGACTCCGACCTCGCCCTCGCCTCCCGCGAGACCCTTTCCGCCACCCGTCAGGCCGTCGAGTCGATGATCGTGGCCCGGATGGAGCAGCTGGCCGTCAGCGGGGCGCTTTCCGAGACCGAATTTGTCAAGGATATCATCACGACGGTCGCCAAGTCCTTCAACAAGGACGAGCAGTGCGAACTGGCGCTGATTCTTTCCGAGAGCCAGAAAGCCGCGCTGGAGCCTTTCGTCAAGAATGAACTGTCCCAGATTCTCGGCGCCGGCGTGGAGGTCTCCTTCTCCCGCAATGTCGCCGGCGGACTGAAAATCGGTCCCAAGGACGGCGGCTATTTCATCAGCCTCGACGACGCCACCTTCCAGCAGCTGATTTCCTCCTATCTGCGTCCGGCCACCCGGAAAATCCTCTTCGGCGAATGAGCAACTATCATTATATAGTAGCCTCCCTGCCGGTACTGTCTCCGGACTATCGTTTCACGAAGGACAGTCCCGCGCAGTTGCTGGAAGAAATCCTGGAACTTTCTTCCGACAAGGACCGGGAATTGATCGAGACGCTCCGCAGCGGCTGGGACAAGGACAATCTTACCCCCGAATTCTATGCGCGCGTCCTCGCCCACCGCAACCGTTTCATCCGGGAGTATTTCTTCTTCGACCTCTGCGTCCGCAACGCCAAGGTGGAATATCTCAACAAGCAGATCGGACGCCCCGCCGGGACGGACGTGCTCGTTCCCGCCCATACCGACGCGGAGAGCGGAGAGACCACGGTGACGGAGCTTCCGGATTTCGAACAGGCCGCCCAGACCCAGGCCGCTCTCGCCGCGCCCGACCTTCTGAGCCGGGAACGCGCCCTCGACCAGCTTTACTGGGACAAAATCGATGACCTGACGACTTTCGACTGGTTTACCGTCGAGACCATCCTGGGCTTCATCGCCCGCCTGCACATCGTCGCCCGCTGGTTCGAACTCGACGAGCAGGCCGGCCGCGAAAAGTTCCGCACCCTCGTGGACGAAGTCCGCGGCTCCTTCAAAGGCGTGGAATACAAAGCATAACCGTCAAATCACTTTAACGGCACCACCCTCCGGCGTAGTAATCGCGGCGGCGACCGGGTCCATTGTTCTTGCACATCGGCCCAGACCATACTGCCGTATCGGCTGAGTCCTCCGCGATAAGGGGAGACAGCGCAAAGCGCCTGCATAAAATCGGCTATGACGCCGGAGACGCGAAGTACATCGACAAACGGCGTCGCCCTCTTCTTTCTGTAGGGCAAGCACAGCAATAAACTATAATAAAATATTATTTAATCGTAAATTTGTTTTCTTAACTATAATTAATTACATTTGCATCGACAAAGAAAGATGCGCTATGAACTTGAAAAAGTATTCCAATACCCAGATTCTGCAAATGCTTGGCCTGAGATTCAGGGACTACAGGTTGCTTATGAACCTTTCCCAGGGCGACCTGGCCAAAGCAGCCGGCGTTTCCGTATCTACCATCCACAAGTTCGAGACAGGAACGATTACGAATATGAACATCGTCAACCTGATGGCCCTGCTTCGACAGGTTGGTCTGCTGGACCGCTTTGACGACTTGATTCCGGAACAGCCTGAGAATCCATTCCTGATGGTCCATAAACATCAGCAACAAAGGGTAAGGAGGAAGAATAATGGCTAAAAATATCAACAATGACAGGCTGAGTGTCAGGCTCTGGGGACAGGAGATAGGACAACTTTGCTGGAATCCGGCAAAAGGGAACTCTTATTTCTACTTTTCGCCTACATATCTGGCTTCGGGGCTGGACATTGCACCCTTGACCGCATCATCGAAGAACCCGGCATCCCGTTTAGCCATCTATGGCAATACGGATTCTGCGAAATATCAGAAACTCCCGCCATTCATTGCGGACTCCCTTCCCGATGATTGGGGCAATACCCTTTTCGACCAATGGTTCGCCGAGCATCACTACCACGAGAAAGACAAGACTCCCCTTGCGAAACTCTCCTTCGTCGGCAGCCGTGCTATGGGAGCGCTTGAATTCATCCCCTGCAGCGAGGACGCCTTCAGCCCGAATGAAAAATTGATGATTCCGAAACTGTACGATTTGGCGAAGAAAATCGAGCAGGATCGTGAACACACAATCATTTCCCCGCAGGAAACGTTAACGCAGAAGGCGCTGATGGCCGTCGGGACATCTGCCGGCGGACGGTTCAAGAAGGCTGTCATCGCGATGGATGAAGCCGGAAACATTTTCTCAGGGCAAGTCTCCGTAAGGAACGACAGGAAGTATTACATCCTCAAGTTCAACACCCCCGAATTTTACCTTTCGGAGATAGAGAAGACTTGGTACGACCTGGCTACCCGCGCGGGAATAAGGATGATGCCCTCCAGTTTGATAGAGGTAGAAGGCATCAAACATTTCCTGACGGAGCGATTCGACCTCCGGAACGGGGAGAAAGCATTTACCCAGACACTGGCGGCTGTCAATCCCGAGGCATATTGCTATGAGGATTTGTTCTCCACCGGCAGGCTGCTCTCCATTCCTCAGGATGAATTGAACGAACTCTTCCTCCGGATGGTATTCAACGTCCTCTCCAACAATACGGACGATCACGCCAAAAACTTCTCCTTCATTATGGAAAAAGACGGCTCTTGGCACCTGTCCCCGGCTTATGATCTCTGTTTCATCTTGAAGACGGCCACGACGCCGGAGACGCGTCACGTATTCTCAGTGCGGGGAAAATACGAGGATATAACCCGCGCAGATTTGCTGGAGTTTGCCGCCCAAAACGACATTAAGCATCCAACGAAGTACATCGACAAGGTGAGAGAAGCGCTCAAAGACTTCCGGCCCTTGGCTGGTGAGAACGGCGTCGCACCTCTCTTCATTGATATCATTGAGTCGC
>CADBLM010000109.1 GCA_902795445.1 uncultured Bacteroidia bacterium | reverse complement strand
TGCTGTCCGGTTTGACCGCGGGCATAGAAGGTGCGGCTGACGGTAGCCCCACCGAAAGAGCGGTTGGCAAGCAGACCGCCGTATTCCCTGGCAAAGGGAACGCCCTGTGCAACGCACTGGTCGATGATATTGTTACTGACTTCCGCCAGACGATAGACGTTTGCCTCGCGGCTGCGGTAGTCACCTCCCTTGATGGTCTCGTAGAAGAGACGGTACACGGAGTCGTTGTCGTTCTGATAGTTCTTGGCGGCATTGATACCTCCCTGGGCGGCGATGGAGTGGGCGCGACGGGGGGAATCGCTGATACAGAAAACCTTGACGTTGTACCCGAGCTCGCCGAGGGAGGCAGCTGCGGATGCTCCGCCAAGGCCGGTTCCAATCACGATAATATCCAGTTTCCGCTTGTTGCCGGGGGTAACGACGCGGATACCGGCCTTGTGTTTGGACCACTTTTCAGCCAAAGGACCATCAGGAATCTTGGAATTTAACTTTTCGGCCATATTGTGAGTTTTAAAATTTCCTGCGAAAATACGCATTTTTCGCTAATTTACCAAAGTTACATCAGTTTCTTGAGCCGCAAACAGGCCTCTTGCAAAGAAGAAACGTTCCTGGAAAGGACTTTCAGTTTGCCGTTTTCACCCTGTTTCATTTCATAGGTATTTCCGTTGGCGGAAATCCGGTCCAGAAGGGTAGAGAAGACCTGCGACTTGTAATAGGGAGACACCGGATTTGAGATAAAGAAAGCGATGAGCAGGTTGTTTTTGAATATGATTTTTTCAAAGCCCAACGATTTGCCGAAAAGGCGGATTCTGACCACATCGAAGAGGTTTTCCACTTCGGCAGGCAAGCGGCCGAAACGGTCGGTCATCCGGTCCCGTAGTTTTTCCAGGCTGCGCTCGTCCGCTACGCTGTCCATTTCTTTGTAAATCCGGATTTTTTCTACCGTCACATCAATATAACTGTCCGGAATTACAGCCGGCATATCCGTCTCTACGGTACATTCCGTGATAAACTGTTCTTCGCGGGGACGGGTGGATACGCCGGTCTCGACTCCCAGTTCCTCCATCGCTTCGGTCAGAATCTTGTGGAAGGTTTCCAGCCCCATATCGCTGATAAAACCGCTCTGCTGGGCTCCGAGCAGATTGCCGGCGCCCCGGATATCCAGGTCCTGCATCGCGATGCTGAAGCCGCTGCCGAGGTCGCTGAAGGTTTCGATGGCCTTGAGACGGCGCCGGGACTCGTCCGATACGGAGGTCAGCGGCGGAACGATCAGATAACAGAAAGCCTGCTTGTTGGAACGGCCGACGCGTCCCCTGAGCTGGTGCAGGTCGCTCAGTCCGATATTCTGCGCCTGATTGATGATGATGGTATTGGCGTTGGGAATATCCAGGCCGTTTTCAATGATGGTCGTGCAGAGCAGCAGGTCATAATCTCCCCGCATAAATTCCAGGACTTTGTTCTCAAGGGTATTGGACTCCATCTGGCCGTGCGCCACACAGATTTTCATATCCGGTATGAGGCGATGCAGGATATCCTCTATGCTGCGAAGTTCCTCGACCTTGTTGTGGACGAAAAACACCTGGCCTCCCCGGTTGAGCTCGTAATTGATGATGCTCTTGATTTCTGTCTTGTCGAAATTCATAATCTCCGTCTGGACGGGAATCCGGTTGGGCGGAGGGGTGTTGATGATGGAAAGGTCGCGGGCGCCGAGCAGGGAAAATTGCAGGGTGCGCGGAATGGGCGTAGCCGTCAGGGTGAGCGTATCAACGTTGGCGCGCAGCTGCCGGAGCTTTTCCTTGGCGCTCACGCCGAATTTCTGTTCCTCGTCGATAATCAGCAGTCCCAGGTCCTTGAAGGTGAACGAAGTGCCCAGCAACTTGTGCGTCCCTATGATGATATCGATTTTTCCCTCCTGCAGCCGCTTGGAAATGTCGGATATTTCCTTGGCCGTCCGCAGGCGGGAGACATATTCTATGTTGCAGGGGAAATTTTCGAGACGGGACTTGAAGGTATTGTAATGCTGGAGGCAGAGGATGGTCGTGGGCACCAGCACGGCTACCTGTTTGCTGTCGCATACCGCCTTGAACGCGGCACGGACCGCCACTTCCGTCTTGCCGAATCCGACGTCTCCGCAGACCAGACGGTCCATCGGGCAGTCGTCTTCCATATCCCGTTTGACGGCACGGACCGCTTTTTCCTGATCCGGCGTATCTTCATAGATAAAGGAAGATTCCAGTTCTTCCTGCAGATAGGAATCACTCGAAAAAGCAAAGCCTTTCGTGGCCTTCCGCCGGGCATACAACTGAATCAAATCCTTGGCGATATCCTTGACCTTGTTCTTGGCGCTGGTCTTGGTGGCCTGCCAGGCCTTGCTGCCCAATTTGTGGATATGCGGAGGTTCGCTGTCCTTGGATTTGTAACGGGAAATCTTATGCAGGGAATGGATGGAGATAAAGATGACATCCTTGTCTTTGTATTCCAGTTTGACCACGTCGTGATAGCGTCCCTTGTCATCCATCATCCTCACCAGACCGCCGAAAATGCCTACTCCGTAGTCGATATGGACGATATAATCCCCGATGGAAAAACTGGTCAGATCGTTGATTGTCAACTGCTCGCTCTTCTCCACCGTCCGACGGAGGGTGACCCGGTGAAAACGGTCGAAGATTTCGTGGTCCGTGTAGCAGCATACCCGGGCGTCGTGGTCGATGAATCCGTTGTGGATATTTTTTTCATAGGCGAATTCCGGCAGGATTCCGCCATTCTGGCTGATGATGGATGCCAGCCGGTCCAGCTGCGACCGCTTTTCTCCGAATACGATGACTTTGTATCCGTACTCCCGCTTGGACCGGATATCTTCAATCATCAACTCGAAATTCTTGTTGAAAACGGGTTGGGAGGAGATATTGAAACGGACGGTTTCCTTCCCCCTTTTGTCTGAGGGAAGTCCGATAAAGACTTTCTGATATGCCTGCAGGAAGGGATAAAAGGAAGCGTCCCGGTACATATCCGGCGTATCAAGCCAGAAAAGCGTGTCCTGCGGAAGATGCTCCGTTATATATTCATCGTTGTCGGCCGAATCTTCTTCAAAGAAAGAAGGGTAGATATCCGCCTGTGCGACATTTTCTACGGAAAGCTGGGTGTTGCAGTCGAACAGGCTGATACGGTCTATTTCATCCCCGAAAAATGAAAGCCGGTAAGGCTGGGACATCGAATAGGAGAAAATGTCCACGATGCCGCCCCGGATGGTATATTGGCCGGGTTCACTGACAAAATCCACCTTTTCGAAATGGTTTTCGTACAGGACTTCCGCAAGGCTGTCGTGGGAAATTTCCTGTCCTTTTTCAAAGGACAGTACGGGATGGAACTTTTGCGAGAGAGAGGGGATTTTTTCTTCAAGGGCGACAGGATAGGAAACGATGAAGAGCGGTTCTCCCTTCCGGTGTTCCTTGATTTTGCCGAGCGCCGCCGTCCGCTGTACGCCCAGGGTGGACTTGTAATTGCTCCTCTCTATATTCTTTCCGGAATGCGGCAGGATGAATACGCGGTCTCCTTCTATCAGGTTATATAAATCGGCAGCACAGTACTCTGCACTGTCTTTGTCGGGAAGAATAATAAAGTTGATCCCCTCGTATGCGCTTTCCTTGACGGCAAACCATCTGGCGGACAGGGAGAGTCCCGTACAATAAACATTCTTGCCGCTCTGTAGAATTTCCTGAATCCGGGCTATTTTTTCTTCACTGACCCACATTGTTGAGAAGATGTTGAAAACTTGTTGATGATGCTGTTGAATACTTTTGAGAAAAAAATTTTCTATTCTCGATAATTTGTCCAATTCGACGGATTTTTGAATCCTGCAAATTTTTTACGATGAATCGAAGAAAAAGTTATCATCGTCGAATTGTCTATCAAATAAATTGATTACTATTGAATTATAAAGTTATCAACATATCAACGGCAGTAACAAAAACAAAAATTTTAAAAATAAAATAGATATATTTGTAATTATATTTTGATGTGTATGCAAGAGCAGTTCGACCCGCACACGGACGGGGTGTGCAAAGATAGTGATTTGGACGGAATAATCCGCCCGCAGGACCTGGGAGATTTTACCGGCCAGGAGAAAATCGTCGAAAATCTCCGGATTTTCATCCAGGCGGCCAAAATGCGGGGAGAATCCCTTGATCACGTGCTTTTTCACGGCCCTCCGGGACTGGGCAAGACGACCCTGGCGCATATTATCGCCAACGAACTGGGCGTCAATATGAAGGTTACTTCCGGTCCGGTGCTGGACAAGCCCGGCGACCTGGCCGGCCTGCTGACCTCCCTCCAGGAGGGAGACGTGCTCTTTATTGATGAGATTCACCGGCTTTCTCCGGTCGTGGAGGAGTATCTCTATTCCGCGATGGAGGATTTTGTCATCGACATTATGATAGACAAGGGGCCGGGTGCCCGTTCCGTCCGGCTCAACCTCGCTCCCTTCACGTTGGTGGGCGCCACGACGCGAAGCGGTTTGCTGACTTCTCCGCTGCGGGCCCGCTTCGGCATCAAATGCGCCCTGGAATATTACGATACCGACAAACTGCTCCATATCGTCCGTCGCAGTGCTTATATATTAAAGGTGGAAATCGATGACGACGCGGCGTATGAAATCGCGCTTCGCAGCCGGGGAACGCCGCGTATCGCCAATTCCCTGCTCAGGCGGGTGCGTGATTTCGCCCAGGTCAAAGGAAACGGACGCATCGACCTGGCGATTGCCAAATTCGCCCTGGATGCCTTGAATATCGACAAACGGGGGCTTGATACCATCGACAACAAGATTCTCAAGACGATTATCACCAAATTCAAAGGCGGGCCGGTCGGCATCGGAACCATCGCGACTGCGGTCGGAGAGGACCCCGGAACGGTAGAGGAAGTTTATGAACCTTTCCTGATCAAAGAGGGATTCATTATCCGTACCCCCCGGGGCCGCGAGGCGACCGAACTGGCTTATCAGCATCTGGGATTGGACCGGATGAAAGTGGACGATGACGGGACCGCTTTGTTTTAAAATCTGCTTTCAGGTACTGAAAATAGCCGCTAAATTTTGAAAAACGGATTAAAAATCGCAAATTTGCAGGCTAATATGCTTTTTGCATAGGGTAATTCGGCCTGAATGAAGCGTTTTTTAAACATATTGATTATCGTTTTCTGTCTGTTTCTTACCGCTGCGACTTCGCTCCGGGCGCAGACGGGCGCTTCATCCGCCTATTCTCCCTATTCCGTTTTCGGGGTAGGAGACATCGTGCGGGAAGGGACGGCTTTCAACAAGACGATGGGGGGAGTGGGAATCGCCACGAGGAACAACCGCTACATCAATTACCTCAATCCCGCCGCCATTTCCGCCAGGGATACTCTCGCCTTTATGCTGGATTTCGGCGTCAGCAATACCAACAAGTATTTCGCCCAGGGCAGTATGACGTCCGTCAACAATCAGTTCAACATTACGAATTTCATCCTGACGTTTCCCATTTACCGTTCCTTTGCGATGGCTGTCGGCGTGACCCCTTACAGCGGGGTGGGATACGACTTTTCCTATATCGAGACCGACAAAAACATTATCGCGCAGACGGGGAACATCGATTATCAGTCCTATGGAGAGGGAAGTCTGACGAAGGTCTTTCTTTCCGGTGGCGCCACCTTCTGGAAGCGTTTCTCCATCGGCGCCGAGCTGGATTATTATTTCGGCAACATCGACAAGGTATCCAACAAGATTTTCTCCTTTTCGAATTTCCGTTCCACTTATGGCGGTTACGATATGAAACTGTGGGGAATCGGCGGCAAGTTCGGCCTTCAGTACGAGCACCGCTTCAACAACCTCAGCAGCGTCATCATCGGCGCCACCTATAAATTGCATACCTGTATCAAAGGTACCAACGAAGAATACTCCAATGCCACCCTGTCCAGCGTGCAGGATACGCTGTACAGAAAGGATGTCGGCGCTCCCAATGTCAAGCTGGGAAATGAAATCGGGGTGGGTATCTCCCTGAAATTGGACGGCAGATGGATGATGGAAGTGGATTATCTCCTTTCCGACTGGCGTCAAAGCGGTTTCGAGCGTGCCCGTGGTTTTGCCGTCAATACCGAAAACGGCAGGAGTTTCAGGTCCGCTATGTCCCATTCCGTCCGGGCCGGTCTGGAATATGTCCCCAACCGGAACGATATCCGCTATTATTACCGGAGGATGGCTTACCGGGGCGGAATCTATTATGATACAGCCAATTTTACCTTTGACGGAAACATTGTCACCTCTTACGGACTCACCCTCGGACTCACCTTTCCGGTATGGAGATGGTTCAACGGATTCACGATTGGCATAGATGTTGGTAACAGGGGTACGATCAGAAACAATATGATCCGTGAATTGTATTTCCAAGTCAATGCCAGCATCAACATACACGATGTATGGTTCCAGAAACCCAAGTATGAATAAACAAAATCAAAAAGATATGAAAAAATTAACGGTATTCATTACAATTTTTTCCCTGATTTTATCAGGCAGTGTTGCTTCCGCTTATGGAAAATACGGCAAAGACAGCGCGGAGTGTCTGAAATATCTTTCCTTCTACAAGGACCATTTCAAAGTAAGAAACTATAAAGACGCCCTTCCCAACTGGAGGAAGGCCTTCAAATTGTGTCCTCCCACCGCCAACCAGACGATGTTGGTGGACGGTACCACCCTGATGCGTCAGGAAATCGCCAAGAACAAGAAGAACGCCATCTACAAAGAGGCGCTCATCGACACGTTGATGATGTTGCACGACCTGCGGATTCAGAATTTCCCCAAATATAAGTCGACCGTGCTGAACAACAAGGTGCTGGATATGATTCAGTATCGCAATTCAGACAAAAAGGTTCTGTATGAAAGCTGCAAGGAAGCCATCGCCGCCAACGGGGACAAGACCAAGTCCAGCATTTTCGTCAACTATATGAACTGCTCCGTCGAACTGTATCAGTCCGGTATGTTGGATATCGATACGGTGATTGCCGATTATGAACTCTGTATGGGTTATCTTGACGGCATCCTGGCGAAGAATCCTTCCGATGAGAACACATCCAGCATCCGCAGCGCCGTGGAGAACATTTTCGTCAGCAGCCGTGTCGCTTCCTGCGAGAACCTGATCGCCATCTTTACGCCGAAATATCAGGCGGATCCCACCAACCTGGAACTTTTGGGCAAGATTGCCACGATGATGCGAAATACGGAAGACTGTACCGACAACGACTTGTATTTCACTGCCGTCACTTCCCTCTACAAGGCCGATCCTTCCTACAAGACGGCTTACGGCATCTATCGTATGTATGCCTCCAAAGGAGATGTGGCTGAGGCCAACAAATATTTGGAAGAGGCCATTGCCTTCGATGAGTCCGACGATGATACGGACGCGCAATATTATTATGAGTCCGCCGTTTTCAACCATAAGAACGGCAACAAGGCAAAAGCATACTCTTCCGCTCAGAAATGTCTCGCTTTGGACCACGACGGCGATGTCACCGGCAAGGCTTATATGCTTTGCGGTACCATCTGGGGAAGCACTTCCTGCAAGGGCGGCAATGAGATTGAGAGCCGTTCTCCGTTCTGGGTGGCCGTCGATTATATGGTAAAGGCCAAGAATGCGGATCCCAGCCTTTCCGAGGAGGCGGACAAACTGGCCGCCCAGTACCGTCAGTATTTCCCGGAAAAATCCGAGGCCTTTATGTATAACCTTACCGACGGCGAGCGTTATACCGTCAATTGCGGCGGAATGTCGGCCGTGACGACCGTACGCACCCAGACCAAATAATTTGTTTTCTCTTATTCATAGATTCTTCAAGGGACCGGCAATCTGGATGATGGCCGGTCTCTTTGTCCTTTTTTCCTGCAAGGGAAAACTGGGAGAAGCCGACCGTATCGACCTTTCTTCCGTTCCCCTGCAGACCGTCCGGAATATGTTTGTCGTGGATACGGAAAACGGACGGCTGAAGCTGCGGATGGAAGGCGGCCTGATGGAACGCTATGAGACCGACACTTCTTCCTATGAATTGTTTCCCAACGGTTTCCAGGTCTATGTTTACGATGAACAGGGAGACCTTGAAACGACGATTTTTTCCGACAAAGCCCGACATTCGAAAGCGAAGGGAGGGAAGGATGAGGTGTGGATGGTCAGCGGAAATGTCATTACGAAAAATATCAAGAACCGGGAGGTGATGGAATCTGATACATTATATTGGGACAGGACGAAGGAGTTGATTTGGACGGACTGTTATGTCAAGATGTATTCCCCGGACGGATTTATGCAGGGGTATGGGATGGAATCCGACCAGCGGGCCCGCAATACCGTCATCCGCAACCCTTTCAACAGTTATGTTTTCATCGAGGGGGAGGAAGAACCGGTAGATTCGGTCAATTTCATCGGTCCGACCCTGAAAAATTGATGGAAAATAGCCAATATTCAAGGATTTTTCGTAAATTCGCAGCCCTGCAATTGTGTGCAGGATAAAATGATTAACTAAAAAAGAAATGATATTATGGCGGTTCTTGAAAAAATTCGCGTAAAATTCGGCGTGGCGATATCTGTCATCATCGCGCTCGCCCTCCTTTCTTTCATCATAGACCCGAGCACCCTCAGTTCCGTGATGTATTCTATGTCCACCAAAAATGACGTAGGAAAAATCGCCGGCAAGAGAGTGGGTTATGTGGAATACCAGGAAAATGTGGAGAAATTCACCAAACTCAACGAAATCATCACCGGCAGCACGCCTTCCACGGACGAGCAGCAGCGCTCCGTCCGCGACGCCGCCTGGCAGTCGATGGTCGATGAATTCCTCTTCATCAAAAACTGCAAGGCAGCCGGCCTGTATGTGGGTAAGGACGAGAAAGTGGAACTGACGACGGGTACGGACCTTTCTCCCATCCTGGCTCAGAACCCTTCTTTCGCAGACGAAAAGGGAGCTTTCGACGTAGAGCGTCTGGTCGAGTTCGTTCAGCAGGTTCCTTCCGACGAAAGCGGACGGATGAAACTGTACTGGGATTATCTCCAGAAATCCGTCGAGACGGAGGCTTACTATGAGAAGTATCTCGCCCTTTTTACCAAGAGCAACATCAACAACAGCCTGATGACGGCGCGTCAGATTGAGGAAAACAATACGACCGCCAATGTGGAGTTCGTGATGGTTCCCGTGGGGTATTCCAACGATTCCACCCTGACCGTTTCCAAGCAGGAAATCGAGAATTATTACAAGGCCCACAAGAAGAATTACGCCCGCAAGGCCAGCCGTGACATCGAGTATGTCGTCTTTGAGGTGAAACCTTCTCCCAAGGACATTGCGGCGACCAACGAAAAAATCGCCGCCTGCTATGACGAGTTTATTCACAGCGACAACCTCAAGAGTTTCCTGCTTCGTAACTCCGACCGGAAGTTTGACACATACTGGTACGGCAAAGGTGAACTCAACAGCGTGGACCGCCAGGTGGCTTCCTTTGTGGACGGAGCCAAGGCGGGTGCCGTTTCCCAGGTTATCGCTACCGACGAGGCTTTCTATGCCGTCCGCATACTGGCCGCCAAGAAGATGCCGGACAATATCGACGTGAAACTGAGCGTGGCTTCCGATGAGAAAGTGACGAAAGAAATGGAAGCCAAGCTTGATGCGGTGGAGCCGATGAATATGACGCAGAGCCGTATGGTCCCGGGATGCGAAGTGCTTTTCGACGCTCCGTTGAATAAGGTCCAGTTGATTGACAGTCCCCAGTACGGCAAACTGCTCGCCAAGGTGGTGAAGAAATCCGAACTGGTCGAGAAGAAGCAGGTGGCCATCCTTGCCAAGAACATCGTTCCCGGCAAGGAGACCTACAACAACTACTACTCCCAGGCCAATACCCTGGCCGCCCGTTCCGCCGGCAAATACAAAAACTTCAAGGCTGCTGCGGACTCCTTGCATCTGTATGTGCAGAGCTATGACAAGTTGCAGGAAAGCACGCGCAATCTGAGCGGTGTGGACGGTGCCGTCGAAGTGATCCGCTGGGCCTTCGACCAGAAGAAAGGTGCGGTCAGCAACATTATCACCGTGGGCAACAACGCGTTCTTTGTCGTTGCGCTGAAGGATATCCACAAAGAAGGTTTCACGCCGGTTGACGAGGTGTCTTCGATGATCCGGATGACGCTCTACCAGGAGAAACTGGCGGAGAAGAAGGCGGACGAGGTGGCGCAGAAGATTGCCGGCCTGGACAATATGGCCGCCGTCGCCGAGGCGCTCGGAACGGAGGTGACGACCAAGGAAGGCGTCGCTTTTGCCGCGGCCGGCGGAATGTCGATGGATCCCGTCCTGCTGGGTGCCGTGGCTTCTGCCGAGGTGGGCAAGATTTCCGCACCCGTCCATTCTTCCTACTCTGTCTATGTGTACAACGTGCTTTCCCGCGAGGTGGGTTCCTTCTACAATGAAGATGACGCCAAGGCGATGGAGACGCAGAAATCCCAGTACTATTCCCAGATGGTCGTTCCCGTGATGTCCGAGGATAAGGTGACCGACAACAGGGCCCGCTTCTTTTAACGGATTATATGAAAATCAGATATATTATCGCATCAGTCGTGGCGCTTTTCTGCGTCACGATTGTTTTTGGAGCCCAAGCTCCGAAGAAGGAATATATATGGCCAAAAGGCAGGATGCCCCATCAGCAGCCGCGGCAGATCGCTGCGATGACCGATGTCTCCAAGGCGGAAGGATTCAAAGCCAAGGATTGGACCCGTCCCTATCTGGAGTGGTTCGAAGCACCGGAGGCTTCGGTGGACAACGATGCCTGTATGATTCTCATTTCCGGCGGGGCTTATTATTCCTGCTGCGATGTCAAGTTGATTGATTTGTGGCACCGGGAATTGACGGCGCGGGGCATCCAGTGCGTCAATTTCGTTTATCGGACCCCGCGTCCGGAAGGATTGCCCATTTATCAGAGCGCCTGGGAAGACGGGCAGCGTGCCGTCCGCGTCGTCCGCTCGCAGGCGAAGAAACGCGGTTTCGACCCCGAAAAAATCGGGGTGATTGCGATGTCCGCCGGTTCGCATCTGGCGCTTCTGTTGGGAACGTCGTCCGAGACACCCGCCTATGAACGGGTGGATGCCGTGGATGACCTTCCCTGCCATATCAATTGGGTGATTGCCAATGCTCCCGCCTATGTCACGACGGACGGGGAGAAAGGAACGAAAGCGACGCGGGACGGATACGGTCCGGATGTGCGGTTGAGTGAGGTTTTCCGTTTCGACGGGAAGACTTGTCCGATGAGCCTGCACCACGGCGGTCTCGACCCTTATTCTCCCAACGGTTCGACGCTGGTCTATCGCAAACTCAGGACGATGGGTATTCCGTCGGAACTGCATCTGTATCCCGGCAAGGGTCACGGCGCTTTCGGCCTGGACCGTGCCATCGAGTTTATGACGCAGATGGGCTGGCTCGGCCCCGTGGCGCCTCAGGAGAAACTGATGGTGCGTTATCCTTCCGATACGGCACGGACGGAATACGTCCGGGAAAATCTCTGGCCGGAGGGAAAGACGCCCGATTTTCGCGAAAATCAGTGTGTACCCTATTTGGAGTGGCATTTTCCGAAAGAACGCAAAACCCGCGCCATCCAGGTAATCTGGTCGGGCGGCAGTTATCAAGGAAACAACCCGGATGATTTCGAGGTCGCGCCCCTGCGGAGATACCTCAATGCGAGAGGCGTGACGGTCGTTACAGTCAAGTACCGTACGCCGCGTCCGGAAGGGCTGGCAAAGCATACATCTGCCTGGCAGGATGCCCAGCGGGCCATCCGGATGGTCCGCAGCGAGGCTGTGTCCCGGGGACTCGATCCGGAACGCATCGGCATTATGGGTTCGTCCGCCGGCGGCCATCTGGCGCTGATGGCGGTGACCTCCTCCCGCCACGCTTCGTATCTGAAGGTGGACGCTCTCGAAAAATTACCCTGCAACGTTGCCTGGGGTATCGGAATTTATCCGGCGTATGTCTTGACGGACGGTCTGGACGGGCACAATGCGTTTGGCGGAAACAGGGACGAGGATGTCATTGCCAGCGAATTCTCGTTTGATTTGTCCACGGTGCCGATGCTTTTCCTGCACGGGGATGCCGATGTCTATTCCACGATGGGTTCCGTCAAGGTCTGGGAAAAAATGCGGAGTATGGGCATCCAGTCCGAATTGCATACCCTTGCGACGCGCGGGCATTGCTTCCAGCGCAGCGCATCTCCGGCGACGGGCAGTTACAACTGGATGGACCGCGTCTGGGACTTCATCCAGCCTTATCTGCAGGAAGAATAGCGGATTTTCAGGACGATGGGCAGGTGGTCGCTGAGGCCGCCGAGATAGTGCGGGCCGGAGTAGGTCCGCAGCGGTTTCAGGCCCTCGTGGGCGCTGTCCTTCGTCAGCAGGAAAGGCGCGTAGATGACCGCCGTCTCGCATTTGTGGCTGCCGGCCAGGTCCGGGGATACCCAGAACTGGTCGATGAGTTCCCAGGCACCGTCATACTTGAGCGAGCCTTCCCCTTTTTGGTGCAGGGGAGCGGACAGATTGACCATCACGTCCTCCAGCATCCGGAACGCCGCTCCGTCCGGCGTATCGTTGAAATCTCCCGTAGCCACGGTGAACGCCCGGGCGGACGAGTCTGCGGATGATTGGAGGCAGGCTTCCCGCAGCACCCGCATCGCGGCTTCCCGTCGGGGACCGGACCGCTGAGGACCGCCCAGTTTCGAGGGGTGATGATTGACCAGGATGGTCAGGGAGTCCGATGCATCAGGAGCGCCGTCGCGGCTGATGCCGGGCAGCGGCAGGCGGCAGCGGAGAATATCGCGGGTCTTCCGGCCCGGAATGCGGATGGCTTCGGCATCCGGACGGCCTTTTTTGTCGGGGAAGAAACGGGCTTTCCGATAGAGCAGCGCCACGTCGATGCCGCGTTTGTCCGGCGACTCGAAATGCACGAATTCGTATTCCAGTTTCCGCAGCACGGACGAATGGACCAGGCGGCGCAGCACCGTTTCATTTTCAATTTCAGCGACGGCAATCAAGTCCGGCAACTGCCGGTATTGTTCTCCAATCCAGAGAAGCGTCTTGCCGATGCCGTTGCATTTGTTCCGCAGCCTTCCCGGCGTCCAGTGCCTGCTTCCTTCCGGCGTCCATTCCGGTCCGCCGTTTTCCCCGTCGCAGTCGAAGAGGTTTTCCAGGTTCCAGAAGACAATCAGCAGGCTGTCGCTGCTTTCTTTTCCGGCGCCCGATAAAGGACCCGCGCACAGCAGCGCAGCCAGGCACAGGACGCTCTTCAGGATATGACGGTTCTTCCCGTTCATCACAGTGCAAAGAAAATAATCTTTCCGGACTTTGTCAAGGTTTTTGAAACAATGTGTATCTTTGCAGTTCCGGATGCGTCCGGCTTATTTTTAGAGAGAAAACGATATGTCACTTAAATGCGGAATCGTCGGACTGCCGAATGTCGGCAAATCCACGCTTTTCAACTGTATCAGTTCCGGAAAGGCCCAGAGCGCCAATTTCCCTTTTTGTACCATCGAACCCAATGTCGGTTCGACCGTCGTACCGGATGAGCGTTTGCAGGTCCTGGCGGATATCTGCCATCCCGAAAGGGTCATACCCGCGACCGTGGAGATTGTGGACATTGCCGGTCTGGTCAAAGGGGCCAGCAAGGGCGAAGGGCTGGGCAACCAGTTTCTGGCGAACATCCGGGAGACGGATGCCATCCTGCACGTGCTGCGTTGTTTTGAAGACCCCAATATCGTACACGTGGACGGCAGCGTAGACCCGGTTCGTGACAAGGAAGTGATTGATATGGAACTTCAGCTCAAGGACCTGGAAACGGTGGAAAACCGTCTGGCCAAGAGCGTGAAGCAGGCGCAGGGCGGAGACAAGACGGCCAAGAAACTCGTCGAAGTGCTGCAACGCTATAAGGAAGCACTGCTGGAAGGCCGCAACGCCCGCAGCGTGCAGCTGGACAACGAGGAACAGGAGCAACTCTCCCGCGACCTCTTTCTGCTGACCAACAAGCCGGTGCTCTATGTCTGCAATGTGGACGAGGCGGCAGCCAGGGACGGCAACAAATATGTGGACGCAGTCCGCCGGGCAGTGGAAGGCGAGGATGCACAGATACTGGTCATCGCCGCCAAAATCGAGTCCGATATCGCCGAACTGGAATCCTACGAGGAACGCCAGATGTTCCTGGAGGATATCGGCCTGGAGAAATCGGGCGTAGAGCGGCTGATCCAGAGCGCTTATGCCTTGCTGGGACTGCGGACGTTCTTTACCGCAGGCGCCGATGAATGCCGGGCGTGGACCATCCATATCGGGGATAAGGCTCCCCGGGCAGCGGGAGTCATCCATACAGATTTCGAGAAGGGATTCATCCGTGCCGAGGTGATAAAATATGAGGATTTCGTCACGCTCAAGTCGGAAGCGGCGTGCCGGGCCGCCGGCAAACTGGGGGTCGAGGGCAAGGAGTATATCGTCCAGGACGGCGATATTATGCACTTCCTCTTCAACGTGTAGGTCTTTTATCCGGCAGTACTTATGTCTATCGTCAAAACGGCTCTTGTAAACTGTTCGCGCTGCGGCAAAGAGCACGAAATCACCATCTATAAAAGCATCAATGTCGCCGACGATGCGGCGATGAAGCAGCGGGTGCTGGACGGTTCCCTCTTCCTGTGGAATTGTCCGGACTGCGGCGCGGCCAATCTGGCGCGGTATGAGTGCCTCTACCACGATCCGGACGCCCGTTTTATGGCGTGGCTCCTGCCTTTCGAGCGGGTCTCCGAGGCGGAAATGCAGGCCATCTCCCTGCACGCAAAAGCGCTGGGCGCCTATACGCTCCGCCGTTGCGCCGACGTAGGTGAACTGATTGAAAAAGTCCGTATCCAGGATGCGGGTTTGGACGATGTCGCCATTGAAATCTGCAAGTTCGTCATCCGGGGAGAGCTGGAGCAGAAACGCGCAAAGGAGTCTGACAGTCCGGCCGTGGACCCGAAGCTGCTGCATTTTCACCGGCAGGACCGGGACGGGTTGAGTTTTACGTTTCCTTCCGGCGGGCAGATGACCAGCCTGACCATCGGCCGCAATGTCTATGACGATGCCCTCGGCATCATTTCCCGCAATCCATCCCTCCGTCCGGAAGAGGGTTTCGTCCAGGTGGATTCCGTCTGGCTCTCCACGCGGATACGATAAAAAAAGTTCCGGCCTTGGCGGTCGGAACTTTTTGTATGAGGCAGGAAGTTATTCCAGCTTGCGGGCCCCGTCGGAGATGACCACGTCATAGACTTTGGGTGCGTGGCCGAACTTGGCGGTGAACTGCTCGGTCGCGGTCTTGATGAAGCCGTCATAGAGTTCGTCCTTGACGAGGTTGATGGTGCAACCTCCGAAACCGCCGCCCATCACGCGGGAGCCGGTGACGTCGCATTTGCGGGCGAGTTTGTTGAGGAAGTCGAGTTCTTCGCAGGATACCTCGTAGAGCTTGCTCAGGCCGAAGTGGGTCTGGTACATCATCTCGCCGACCGTCTCGTAGTCGCCTCTTTCCAGGGCGTCGCAGACATCGAGCACCCGCTGTACTTCACCGATGACATATTCGGCGCGGAGGAAATCTTCCTCGGGAATCTCGGCGCGGACCTCATCCAGCCAGACGCGTTAGGCGTCGCTCAGGAAGTCCACTTCGGGGTGGTTCTTGCGGATGGCAGCCGCTGCGTTCTCGCAGGAGGCGCGGCGCTTGTTGTAGGCGGAGGAGGCCAGTTCGTGCTTGACGCAAGAGTCGATAAGGACCAGTTTGTAGCCTTTGGGGTCGAAGGGGAAGTATTTGTATTCGAGGGTTTTGCAGTTGAGGCGGATGAGCGCGCCTTTCTTGCCGAAGCAGGAAGCGAACTGGTCCATAATGCCGCATTTCACGCCGCAGTAGTTGTGTTCGGTGGACTGGCCGATCTTGGCCAGTTCGAAGCGGTCGATTTTCTCGCCGTTGAACAGATAACTCATCGCGTAGGCGAAGGTGCTTTCGAGGGCGGCGGAGGAAGAAAGGCCGGCGCCGAGGGGAACGTCGCCTGCGAAGACGGTGTCGAAACCTTTGACCTCGAATCCGCGTTTGAGGGTCTCGCGGCAGACGCCGAAAATGTAGCGTGCCCAGCTCTGGGAAGGAGCGTCCTCCTCATTCAGGCCGAATTCGACGTACTCGTCGATATCGACGGAGAAGGCACGTACCTTGTTGGTGCCGTTGGGGCGGATTTCGGCGATGATGCCTTTGTCGATGGCGCCGGGGAACACATAACCGCCGTTGTAGTCGGTGTGCTCGCCGATGAGGTTGATGCGGCCGGCGGAGGCGAAGAAGTCGCCCTCACAACCGAACTGTTCCAGGAATTTTTTGGCAATTTTTTCTTTCATAGCGTGAAATTATTTATGTGATTCGTTCTCGTTTTCCCCTGCTCCGGGCAGGATTTTCGTCAAAGATACATAAAAAAGCGATACTTTTCACAAAATATGTCGCCAAAGTCAGAACGAGAAGGAAACGACGGGCGCGATATAGAATTTCGGGACCTTCAGGCCGGAGTTGCGCAGCGTCTCGGCCAGGGCGCCGCCGTTGTACGAAAAACTGACGCCGAGGGTCGGACGTATCCACATCCAGAAGAAGGAACTGAATTCAAAGGACAGGCTCGCACCGGCTGACCAGAGTTCCCCTTCGGTTGCCTTCCACGTCCCGTTGTTCCCGCAGAGGCGGCTGTAATCGAAATGGGGAATCAGCAGCATCCGGCGGATGTTGATGAAGGAGCCCCATCCGGGATCGCCGATGTAGAAGGGCATCGCGTAGTCGGCACTGACCCGGACGCTTTGCTGCGCCATCCTCGGATAAAAATCGATGAGTTCAGTCGCATTGGCGAATCCCCTCGGGAGGGTGCTGGAAAAACTGTTGTAGAAAAGCATTCTGTCCGAATGGAACAGATGCTGGTATTTGGCCGTCAGCCGCCATCCGTTGGACGGGAAGAATCCCGGCAGATACATATAGAGGTAGGCGTAGGCGGCCGGATTGCAATGGGGGAACCACAGCGGCATCATCCCGGCCACCTCCGCGCCGACGCCCCAGCGGGGATAGCAGGCGCTTTCGGCGGTATTCATCACGGCATAGCCGCGCAGATAGGCCGAAAAGACCTGGTTGGCGCTCGGGGCAAGGGGGGTGAAATAGTTGTTGATGACGCCCTTGAGGGAGGTTTCGGTGATTTTCCCTTCCCCGTCGGTCGTGATTTTGTACACAGGCAGGTCCGGGCTGATGCGGTCATTGGAAACGCTGTAACTGAGCCGGGGGAGGAATCCGTAGGTCCAGCCGCTTCGCGTGTGCCGCAGGGGAAGGTAAACGCTCAGGCTTCCCCGGACATACGGGGCGGAAAGGGGATTGCTGGTCGCCTGGATGACCGCCGTCACCTCGTCCTCGGTGTATGCCTCCATCTGCAGGTTCCGCGCGGCGCGGTCATTGATGTCCAACTGGAGTTCGAATACGGGATACCATCCGAAGTAAGTGAACTTGAAGTGCCCGCTGTGACGCCAGAAATTTTTGTCGTACGGGTCTTTGTGGGCGCAGTAGCCTCCCTGGAAGACCGCCGTTCCCAGCTCGTTCTGCGAAAAGGCCGACAGTCCGAGGCCGGCCAGGTCATAATACCGGTCGTAACTCATCTCCATAATATTGTCCACATTGGCGTAGAACGGCGTCCAGGAGTGGAAACGGAAGAGATGGGCCAGTTTGCTGTAGCGTTTGGGTGCAGAAATCCGTACTGTTTTGTCATCCTTTGTGCCGGTCAGCGTATCGGCGGCGGCCAGGGCGGCTTCCTGCCCGGAGAGTTTGTCGGCGACGGGATAGCGGTAGTAATCGGCAAAGGAGACTTCCCGCGGCTGCAGGCTGTCCATCGGAGTGGAGGCCAGCATCTGCCCGCGCAGGGTGTTGAGCGAATAGTAGAGGCGGCCGTCGTAGGGGGATTCCTCGAAACCCTCTCCGCCATAGCGCAGCGAGGTCATCTGCCACAGTTTCCGGGAGGAAGGGTCGAAACGGTACCATTCGTCGCTGCCGTTGCGGTCGCTGGAGAAGCAGAGCATTCCTTCGTCTCCGTCCAGATGGTGAATCTTGACGGGTTGGGGTTCCAGCAGGCAGGTCCAGGAGGACGCCTGTTCCGGCAGGAGCGACAGCCCGTCCAGGCGGTAAATCCCGAAGCCTTCCTGCGAGACGCCGCTGGCGTAGAGTTCATCGTCCAGCCAGGTCACGTCCACGAACTGGAGCCCGTCGGGAGCCAGCGCCCGGTAGAGCAGCCGCCCGTCTTCCGTGGAAAGGACGCTGGCGGCCGTCCGTCCTTCAACGAGGTGCTCGGTCACGGCCAGCTGCCGGCCGTCGTGGGAGGGACAGGGGTTGTAGTAGCGGGTCTCGCGGGTCAGGTCGCGGGCCGGTCCCAGGCGGAGGCTGGCCGTAGAATCCTGTCCGGCGGAGGGGCTGCGAAAGATGTCGCGGTAACGGATGATGCTGTAACTGGCGAGGGTCCATCTGGCGTCCGCCACCGTTTCGCTCCACCAGATACGCCGGCCGTCGTGCGAAGGATGGAGGCAACTGGTGCCGCCCGCGCTGAATCCGACGAAATGTTCCCGGCCGTCCCGGTCGATGCGGACCAGGCGGGAAGTGCGGGCTTTGTCGTGTTTGGTGATGTAAATGCCGTCCTCCAGAATCAGCGGATGGTGGTAGTCGGTGTCGTACCAGCCGGGGCGGGTCAGGGTGTCGGAGGGAGAGTAGGGGGCGCGCAATTCCGCCTGCCGGGCCCAGAGAGCATAGGTCTTGCGGGCAATGTCCTGGAAGGTCGGTCCGGGCCGCTTGCCGCTGATGTCCCGGACGAGGCAGAGATGGTTGCTGATGAGGCCCAGCGGCCGCCTGCCGACATCCGCGATTTTCTGTGCGCTGACCAACGGGGCGTCATAGAAGGCGCGGAGTCCGCCGTAGAACAGATATCCCAGCGCGTAGTGGTCCGGAAAATCATAGCGTTCCGAGCCGGCTTTCCAATGATAGTAATCGCGCCAGACACCCTGGTCGAAGGACATCATATAGTAATTGAGGAAGTCCGCCGTCCGTCCCCGTCCGCTGCGGGAAAGGGCGGTTTCCGTGATGACGGCGTCGCCTTCCAGCCAGTCGTTGCTGACATAGATGCCGGCACAGGCTCCCGGCCACATTTCGCCGACGATATAACTCAGAATCCGGTGGGGACCTCTGTAGCCCATCTGCATCTGGCTGATATGACGCTGCTCGTGGAGGGTCAGATTGTCAATCCAGGGAAGCGGGTCCGTCTCGTAGGCCTGGGGATTGGTGTAGATTTCCAGCCGTTTGGGCGCCCAGACGACGGTCGCGTTGGAAGTGGCTGTATGGGTGTGGAGGACGACGGCGGTCTTGCGGCCCCATTGCCATTCTCCCGGCATCACGCCTGCGGAGCGTCCGACGGCCCGGCGGTATTGCTCCAGGCTCCGGGCGTATTCCCGGGCCAGGGAGTCCAGTCCGGAGGGATAGATGATCCGGTAGGTCGATGTTTCGACGCTGCTCCAGCGCAGGCCTCCCGGATCCTCTCCGCCAAGGTAGAACTGGGCGGCGGCCGGCCTGACGGTCAGCAGGGCTATACAGGCCAGCGCAAATATGAGGCGGTGTCTTTTCACGGCATACATCGGACAAATGTAAGAATTTTTCATTACATTTGTGAATTGAAAATATCTGAGCCTATGGAAACGTTTTT
>CADBLM010000108.1 GCA_902795445.1 uncultured Bacteroidia bacterium | reverse complement strand
TGTATCTGGACCGGACGGATCAGAATCTGCTGTTGATTACGGGACCGAATATGTCCGGAAAATCCACCTCCATGCGGCAGACCGCGCTCATCGTGCTGATGGCCCAGATCGGCTGTTTCGTCCCCGCCAGCGCGGCTCGCATCGGCTGGTGCGACAAGATATTCACCCGCGTCGGCGCCAGCGACAACATTTCCCGGGGCGAATCCACCTTTATGGTCGAAATGCTGGAGACCTCGATGATTCTCCACAACCTTTCCGCCCGTTCGCTCGTCCTCCTGGACGAAATCGGCCGCGGAACGGCCACCTTCGACGGAATGAGCATCGCCCGCGGCATCGTGGAATACATCCACGAGTACGGCAAGGGCGCCAAGACCCTCTTCGCGACCCATTACCACGAGCTCAACGATATGGACGGGGAATACGCCCGCATCAAAAACTATCACGTGACGGTCAAGGAGTCGGGAGACAAGGTGATTTTCCTGCGAAAGATTGCTCCGGGAGGAGCGGAAAAGAGTTTCGGTATCCACGTGGCCCGGATGGCCGGGATGCCCCGCGAAGTCATCAGTTCCGCGCAGAAGACCCTGTCCTCCCTGGAGAAAGCCGAAAAGAACCGGCCGAAGAGCAAGATGCTCAAACCCTACAACACGGCGGCGGGAGAAGTGCAGAGCGACGGCTCCATCCAACTCTCCTTTTTCCAACTGGACGACCCGACTTTAGGCTCCCTGCGCGAGAAACTTTCCGCAGCGGACCTCAACAATATGACGCCGCTCCAGGCTTTCGACCTGCTGCGCGAAATGAAATCCGAAGTGGGACTGTAGCAGAATCACAAATAATCCTTATATTTGCCGAAAGTAACATCCAAGGTTATGAACAATACGGAACTTGACAACTGGTGGGCATCCATTCCCATCTCCCAGAAAGAAAGAATCGCCCGCAAATCCTTCACCAAGACGCATCCCGGAGAGCCTGTCGATGAGAGCCAGGTGATTTATCCCGCCTGCACCCGCCTGTGGGGAGAGCTGGATGAGGAGCAGAAGAACAAAATCTACGAGCACTGCGTCCACCGCCACGACCTGGCCGAAAAAGAGTGGAACGCCGGCGACCCGTACGGGGACTGATTCTTTTACAGACGGATTTTCCGCACTTCCTCGACACCTTCGAGCTTGTCTATGGCCACGACGATATCGTTGAGTTCCGTTGCGGAATGAACCTTGAAATCGATGTCACAGGTGAACAGCTCGTTTTCGGTACTGGTCACCAGTCGGGTTATCGACAGTTTGTGGTCCTCGACCAGACAATGGATGAAATCCCGCAGGATGTGATAGCGGTCCACGGCCTGAAGCCGGACACCGACCGGATAGAGCACGGCGTCATTGGCCCGGAAATCATCGACCGCCACGATATTGCGGCCCTGCGCCGAAGCTGACTGGACGGCCTGCTGGCAGTTGCGGGTATGGATGGTTATCTGTCCCGCAAGATTGCGGAAACCGATGATTTCCTCCCCCGGCATCGGATGGCAGATGGGACAACGGTCATACTGGGGCTTGGGCATATTGCGCAGGAACTGACTGATGTTCTTGCGGGCCTTGTACGACACCGTATTGTGCAGCCATTCTTCTCTCGGATGAATCTGGTCATCCACACCGATTTCCACACAGTCTCCCCGGTGAAGGACCTCGCTGACGCTGACCAGTTTTCCGTTGAGCCGGGCGTATTTGGCGTGATTGCCGATGTCGGTGTGGACTTCGTAGGCAAAATCCAGAGCCGTCGCATTCTTGGGAAGGGTGACGGGCCTGCCTTTCGGCGTAAAGACCACGATATCCTCGTTGTAGAGGGAATGGGTGATGCCCGGGATGATAGATTCGGGGTCTTCCGAAAGTTCCTTCAGGGCTGCGGTCATCCGGCTGAGCCACTTCTCGCGTCCCTCCTCGACCAGGCAGCCGAAATAGGACTGCACGCGCATCGGGTCGGAACTGATGTGGAACTCTTCGATGCGGCCGTAGGGATTGAGCAGACGGAAATGCACGGACTGATAGCCGTTGGCCTTGGGCTGGGCCATATAGTTGACGAAACTGCCGGTCTGCTCGTTGTAGCGGGCCGCGAGGAGAGAGTAGATTTTCAACACCACATCCTGCTCGCTGATTTCCCGACCGTAAGCCTTGCGGGCCTCCCGGGGGTCGAAAGCCGCACGGATATAATGCTTGAAAGGAACGTGGTAGAAATCGCAGTTCCCTTCGTTCATCTCGCGCCAGATACTGTAGGGTTTGCGGTAGCGGATATCCCAGTGGACGGCGTCGCCGAAGACTTCCGCGACCGTCTTGCGGGCCTCTTCCATAAAGGTCTCGACCGCATAGAGGGTACGCTGCCGGTCTTCTTCCAGCATCCAGGAAATGAAATCGTATTCGTCAAGATTGAGAAAACGGAAGGCCAGGTTTTCCAGTTCGGATTTGACCTTGAAAAGGCCCATCCTGCCGGCCAGCGGGGCGAAGAAAAACTGCGTTTCAGAGGCGATTTTCCACTGTTTTTCCGGCTTCATCGATGACAGGGTCCGCATATTGTGGAGCCGGTCGGAGAGTTTGAGAATCAGCACACGCACATCCCGGCTGACCGCGCTCATCAGATGCTGGTAGTTGTCGGTCTGGTCGTCATTGCGTTTGGTGACGGACGAGACCAGGAAAGCCACGTCCTCGCCGAAACGCTGCGCGATTTCTTCGATGCTGTGGGGCGTATCCTCCACGACATCGTGAAGGAGGGCGGCGCAGATGAGCGCCGCGTCGCGCTGCCGCATTTCCTGGAGGAGAACCAGCGCGACGGCGATGGGATGGAGAATATACGGTTCACCACCTTTGCGCCGCTGGGGACGGTGCGCCTCCTCAGCCAGCACAAAAGCCGCTTCCACCAGCGCACGCTGCTCGGGAGCCCACTCTTCAGGAAGGCTGCGGAACAGTTCCTCGCGTGCCCGGGCTATCAATTCTTCTCCATTCATAAGTCGTCTTCGATTATTCCGTTTTAAGGCAGATAGCCAGCTCGTCCAGCTGGGTCTGGTCAATCAGGCTCGGGGAGTCGATCATCACGTCGCGTCCCTGGTTGTTCTTGGGGAAGGCGATATAGTCGCGGATGGTCTCCTGGCCGCCGAAGAGGGCGCAGACCCGGTCGAAACCGAAGGCCAGGCCGCCGTGCGGGGGAGCGCCGAACTTGAAGGCGTTGATGATGAAGCCGAACTTATATTCGGCGTCCTCCTTGCTGATGCCGAGGACTTCGAACATCCGCTCCTGCATCGCCGCTTCGTGGATGCGGATGGAACCGCCGCCGAGTTCCGTGCCGTTGAGCACGAAATCATAGGCATTGGCGCACACGCGCTCCAGATCCTCTTTCTTGTCGGAATAGAACCAGGCTTCGTGCTCGGGTTTGGGAGCCGTGAAAGGGTGATGCATCGCATAGAAGCGGCCGTCTTCCTCGCTCCATTCGAGCAAGGGGAAATCCACAATCCACAGCGGTGCGAAGACCTTGGGGTCGCGCAGGCCCAGGCGCTGCCCCATCTCGATACGCAGCACGCCGAGCTGGCCCTGCGTCTTGCGCTTGGGGCCGCAAAGCAGCAGAATCAGGTCGCCCCTGGCGGCTTCGACCGCATCGGCGAGCGCCTGCAACTGCTCCGGGGTATAGAATTTATCGACGGAAGACTTGATGCTGCCGTCCTCGTTGATACGGGCATAGACCAGTCCTTTGGCGCCTACCTGGGGACGCTTGACCCATTCGGTCAGCTGGTCGAGTTCCTTGCGGGTCCAGGCGGCGGCTCCGGGAACGCAGATGGCGCCGACATACTCTGCGGAGTCGAACACGCCGAAGCCCTTGCCTTTCATCAGCCCGGACACCTCGTGGATGGTCATTCCGAAACGGATATCGGGCTTGTCGCTGCCGTAGCGGTCCATCGCTTCGTACCAGCTCATCCGGGGAAGCGGGTCGGGAATCTCCACGCCGAGGGCGTTGCGGAACATCTGCCGCATCATCCCCTCGAAGGTCCTGAGTACATCCTCCTGTTCCACAAAGGACATCTCGCAGTCAATCTGCGTAAATTCCGGCTGACGGTCGGCCCGCAGGTCTTCGTCGCGGAAGCAGCGGACAATCTGGAAATACCGGTCGTAACCGGCCACCATCAGCAGCTGCTTGAAAGTCTGGGGAGACTGGGGCAGGGCATAGAACTGGCCGGGATTCATCCGGGAGGGCACGACGAAATCGCGGGCGCCTTCCGGCGTGGACTTGATCAGGTAAGGGGTCTCGATTTCCATAAAGCCCTGGGCGTCCAGATAGGAACGGATTTCCTGGGCCAGACGGTGACGCAGGGCCAGGGCCCGCTGGAGGGGCGGACGGCGCAGGTCCAGATAACGGTAACGAGCCCGCAGGTCCTCTCCGCCGTCGGAATTTTCCTCGATGGTAAAGGGAGGGGTCTGGGCCTTGTTGAGGATATGGATGTTGCTGACGGCAATCTCGATGTCGCCGGTGGGCATCTTGGGATTCTTGTTTTCCCGTTCGACGACCGTTCCCGTCACCTGAAGGACAAATTCGCGTCCCAAGGAAGCGGCCGCCTGCTGCAAGTCTTCCGGCGCCTGGGCGTCCACGACCAGTTGCGTGAGGCCATAGCGGTCACGGAGGTCGATGAAGGTCATTCCACCCAACTTCCTTGATTTCTGCACCCAGCCGGCCAGCGTCACTTCGCTGCCGACATTTTCCTGGCGAAGTTCGCCACACGTATGCGTTCTGTACATATTTTCGATTTTATGAAGTCGCAAAGGTAATAAAAAAACAATTAAATCGTATCTTTGCAGCCTATGAGTGAAGTCAGGGCTAAAAAATCGCTGGGGCAGCATTTTCTGACCGACCAGCACATCGCGCAGGACATCGTCGCCGCGCTTTCATTCGGGCCGGAGGAAGCGCTTGCCGGACCTGCAAAGGCGCAGGTGCTGGAAGTCGGGCCCGGAATGGGCGTGCTGACCCAATACCTGCTCCGGCGCGAGGACATCGACCTGCGGGCCGTGGAAATCGACCGGGAGAGCGTGGATTATCTCTATGTCCACTTTCCGGCCCTCGGCGGCAGGCTCATCCAGGGCGATTTCCTGCGCCTGCCCCTGGAGCGTCTGTTCCCCGGCCCGGTCCACATCATCGGCAACTTCCCCTACAACATTTCCTCGCAGATTTTCTTCAAGGTCATCGACAACCGGGAGCGCGTCCCGCAGGTGGTGTGTATGATTCAGAAGGAAGTGGCGGAGCGCATCGCGGAGAAGCCCGGCACCAAGACCTACGGCATCCTGTCCGTGCTGCTCCAGGCCTGGTACGACATCGAATATCTCTTCACGGTGGGCGAAGGCGCGTTCAATCCCCCGCCCAAGGTCAAGTCCGCGGTCATCCGCCTGACCCGCAACGGCAGGGAAAGCCTGGAGTGCGACGAAGCATTCTTCAAAAAAGTCGTGAAAACGGCGTTCGGTCAGCGGCGCAAGACGCTCCGCAACTCCCTCAAGCCCCTTCTTCCCGAAGGAGCCGACACCTCCGACCCCGTTTTCGACCTCCGTCCCGAACGCCTCGGCGTCGAGGACTTCATCCGCCTCACCCGGATGGTATCGCTTTCAATACAGGCATAGCGTTCGGGGATGAGCAACTCGATGATGTCAATCATCAGCCGCTCATTGCGTGGGTTGCAGATGACGACTTTGTGAAAATGCAACTTTTTACCGGTCAGAAAGAAAATTTGTAGCCGACAGCCAGGATGCCGTGGAACTGCTGATCCCAGGTGAGGGATTTCAGGCTCTGCTGACTGTTCTTGGTCGAAATGTGCTTTTCATAGCAATAGTCGGTCATTGCCTGGAAGTTGATGGAATGCATTTTCGTTATCCTCCATTCCACGCCGAGGGAACCCCGGACACGGTTGACATAGGCGGAGCCGTAGCCGAGGAAGGTCGAATTGACGTAGGAAGAACCGGTCCAGGTGGCGGACCAGGAGGGGTCGTTGAAGCAGTTGCGCAGTTCGACGTAAGCATAGGGATGCCAATACCTCCAGCCCCGGTATGCGACTTTGAAACGGGACTTGAGTTCCAGGACATTGGGAACGTGCTTGTGGATGTTGTTCACATCCTTATGCGTGACCTGCAGGCGCTCTTTGAGCGAGAGCCGCCAGAATCCCAGGTCGAGCATCCCCGTAACATCAGCGTAGAGGCGGTGACGCATCTTCCACTCGTTGGAAGAATTGTTGTGCTCGATGAAAACGTAACCCACGGAGGCCTTCAGCCAGGGAAGGGGCTTGTAACTGAGATTGAGGTCCGCCTGGAAACGGCCGACCTTGCTGAAATTATTCTTGAAACGGGCTTCCGCATCCAAAGATATATGCAGGCCCTTGATAATCTTTTTGTCCACGCCGGCAGAGATGCGGCCCTGGAAATCGGTTTCCAGGGCATTGAGCGTACCCTGTGCCCGCAAGGTCAGCGGAAGGAACAAAACAAGGGACAGCGGCAGAAAGGCACGGAGGAGCCTGCTGTGCGGGAAAAAACGGGATGGCATAGGGCGGAATGGCTATTGTTCTACAAAATCCTTGGCCTTGGTAAGCTGGTCGATGGAGGCCGTCTGGTTCTTGCCCAGGGTATAATAAACCTTGATGAAAGCGGCGTCGCGCAGGAAATCCACGTGACCGACCTCGACATTGTCCACCTTGACACCCACCCGTTTCTCCAGGTCTTCGATGAGCTCTGCACGATGCTCGGGGGTAATCAGGTCGATGCGGTCGTAAAGCACCAGTTTGGCGGAGGTATGCTTGAGCAGGCGCTCGCTCTCCAGGACCCAGATGAGGGCGACGACCAGCAGATTCGACAGACAGGTAATCAGCAGAGCGCTGGTCGAAAGTTCATAGTGGGGATGACCGCCCGCCGCGCCGACCAGCTTGTACAGGGGCGCAAGACCGTTCATCGCCGCGAGGGCGATGATGACGAAGAGATAGGTCATTTCCCGGATGGGAACGGTCTCCGTCCGGTAGCGGATGACGCCGAAGATGGCGAACAGACCCAAGGTGAGTCCGACACCGACCTCCACATTGCCCATAATATAAAGCAGCATCAGCATCGCCGAAGAAAACACCATAAAGGTGAAATAGTAGTCGCGGCGACGGCTCTTGCGGTAGTAGAAAAACTGGACGATGAGCCAGCATACGAAGACATTGAGGAAAAACCGGAGGCCCAGTTCGGTGAGGGATTGGGCGGGCGTCATCATCGCGTCCGCGATGGCCTGTACGTCGAGCAGTTCTTCATCTGCGAGGGCGTAGTCGCCCAGTTCTTGAAGCGGAAACATAATCAGAGTATTTTTGCTATTTTATTGATTTTCTTCAGCTTGAGTTTGAAACGTCCGACACGTGCGGCAGGGTCCGTCAAAGTAACAGCGATGCAATACTTGCTGATACGAAAGGGTTTGACCCGGTGGCGGAGCAGGATGGACTTCATCCGGCTTTCCGCCCGGCCGTCCTGCTTGAGTTCGATGATGACGGCATCACCCAGCGTAGCGTCCAGACCGCTGCGGACATTGTGGAAATGCAGCTGCGTATCGATGGTCAGGCGTTCCGTCATTTCGGGATTGACCAAGGTAATCCGATGAAAACGGGTGTGGAGTTCCGGACGGAGTTTGTCGGCCGTAAAGGCGGAGTGGGAAGCCAGGTAGGCGGACGCTTCGGCGTTGGAGCGGAAATCTTCAAAATCCGTCCGCGGGATGCCGATGCGCTTCTTTTTGGTCCGGCCGTGGTTGTTTTTCCGTTTGATTTCCAGGAAAGACAGGCCGGAAGACAGATAGCAGCGGGTGCGTACTTTCTGGCGGACGAGTTTGCGGTTGCGATGGTCGGTAAACATCTTCAGCTCTTCCGTGTCGAAATAGACCGAATCGTAGGGGACGATGTTCCGCTTGTCCGCCAGGAGCGCCCGGTACCCCTGTCCGGCGGCATCGGCGAGCACTTTGAGCAGGGTCGCGATATCCGTCAGGTATTTGCTGTCCGTCCGGTTCATCAACTTCACCGCCTCCATTTCGTCCAGGGAAATGGGAGCGAAGCGGCCCACTGCGGCCGACAGACAGTCTGAAGGGGACTGCGGCACGGTCTTACTGCTCTTCGGAGATGACATATTCATAGACCTTGATGGTCTTCACCTTGCCTTTGGGGGTATAGGTCGTCTGGGTCTTCTTGCCCATTTCGTCGTACTCCAACACTTTGTAATTGACCATCACGTTGCGGTCATCATAGACATATTCCTTGGCGACCTTGCCGTTTTCCCCGATTTCGTAGCGTTTGCGCCATTTCTGTCCCGTCGGCGTATATTCGATTTCTTCGATTTTCTTGCCCTGGGCATTGTAGGTCGTGACGTGGTCCAGATACTTCTGATTGGTCCTTACATCCGTATTCCACTCCTTGATTATCAGGTTTTTCTTGTCCATTTTCTGCTGAGCGCCGGCAGGAAGGGCGAGGAGCAGGAGGGCGGCCGCAAGGGCCATCATTGATTTTTTCATCATCTTGTGACTTTTCATCGTTATTTAAAAGGAAGTGCTGCCGTATCCGCCCCAGAAAGTGGTGCCGGAGGCTGTGACACCGGACTTTACGGACGGTGTCGCATCCCCGTAGAGATACATCCCGCTGCCGCCGCCGGAGGGCGTCTTGAGGGCAAAAGAGGTACTGCCGGCGGTGATTCCGTACCAGGTGTTTTTGCTCCAAGAGGCGGAGCTGCTCTTCTGGCTGACGCTGGCACCGTTTTCGATACCGCCGAGGGCAACGACGGTACCGCCCTGGATGTAAAGTTTGAAACCGCCTTCGGTATTGGCGTCGATACCCAGTTCCGGAGAGCCGGCGCCGCTGCCATAGACGATGCCTCCGTTGATGTAGAAATTGCCGTTGGCGTCCAGACCGTCATTGGCCGTGGAGATGCCGCAGACCTTGCCGCCGGAGACGGTGAAAGTGCTGGCCGAGTTGATGGCATCGTCCGCCGCGGAATAGGCGAAAACTTCTCCGCCCGTGACCGTCAGCGTCTTCTTGACTTCGAGCGCCTCGTTGGCCTCGTTGCCGGAGCAGGTCACGCTGACGCTGCCGCCGCTGACGAGCAGGTCTCCCGTCATCGCGGAATAGGTGGAGCCGCCGCCCATACCGCCGGGATTGCCGCCCGGACCGCCCGGGCCGCCGGGACCGCCGAATCCCCAATTGCCGGCCTTGGTGCCGCTCTTGACAGCCCAGCCGATTTTGAAGCCTTTGGCCGACACGTCGCCGGCCGTATAGTTGGAACCGGTCACCTTGATGTCCAGGTTGCCGCCGCTGATTTCGCTGGTGAAGATATACACTCCCTTGTCGCTGCTGCCGCCCACCTTGATGCCCTTGCCGCCGGCGCCGGAATTGGTGATGCTGACGTTGCCGCCCGTCATCTTGAAGGCATAGTCCGCCTTGATGCCGGCCGAGCCGGAGTAATCATTGTCCTCGCTGTCGTAGGCCGAACCGCCCGTGACGTTGATGGTCGTCGTACCGCCGGTGAAAACCACCAGGGAGTCGGAGGAAAAACCCTTTTTCATCGCGGCCGCCACGGTTGCGCTGATGGTGCCGCCGTCGATGAGGATATAATCCTTGCCCCGGATGCCGTGTCCGGCGGAAGAACCGGAATTGACGGTGATGGAAGGACCGGATGCCAGCACGCGGATGTAATCATCGGAGGTCAGGGATGCCTTGCCCTGGCTATTGGAAGCCGTGATGGACAAGGAACCGCTGCCGCTGAAAATCAGTTGGCCTTCGCTGAAAAATACGGCTTTCATATCCTCGTCACCCGTAGCCGCGTAGGCGGCGGAACTTCCGTCCGCCAGTTTGTTGGTGCCGTTGACGACCACGAAACAACGCTTTTTGCCCTGGTTGTTGATGGCCGCCCCGTCCGGATTGGTCAGGTTCAGCCCGTTCAGTTCGAGAGCCTGCTTGTTGACGGAGTAGATTTTGAGCGAACCGTCGGAACAGGTGCCGGAGAGTTTGTAATAGACTTTTTCACCGGTCGCCGTATTGTCAATCGTGACGTCCGTCCCTGAGACGGAAACGATTCCGTTTTCATCTCCATCCACCGATACGGAAGAGGAAGACCAAGTGATGGAAACCGTACGCGCAAAGTTGGTATTGGCGATATTATCCTCCTCGTCTTCGCCCGGGACGTCCACCGTGGAGGCAGGCGTCGTCGTATCGCCGGTGGTCAGCGTGGTGATATTGTCCTTGGAACAGGCCCCCGACGCGAGGAGAGCCATCATAATAAGGGTGAAATTCTTTCTTTTCATACTCGTTTTTTTATTGGCAAAATGCCCTGGCATTTGCAAAATCCGGACGCAATTTACCCCTGTTCGAGGACGTTTCCCAACAATTTCAACAAAGATTGGGAATTTTTCAACGAAAGAAGAATTTTTGTATTTTTGCAACCTATGCCGAAACGGATACTCGTCATTGCCCTGATT
>CADBLM010000107.1 GCA_902795445.1 uncultured Bacteroidia bacterium | reverse complement strand
TGTGGCCCATGGGGTGAATCTGGTCAGAAATGGCGTGAGCGGGAAAACGCATAACCAGTACTTCGAGTTTGACATGAAAATCAACAACCCGGCCCTCACGGCACAGGTTCTCGTGAATGTGGCGCGTGCCTCCATGAAGCAGCAGCCGGGGTGCTATACCACCATCGAGATTCCGGTGATAGATATGCTCTGCGGAGACCGGGAAAAGATAATCGGCAGTTTGGTTTAAACAAAATATCTGGATATGAGAGTTGCAATAGTAGGAGCCAGCGGAGCGGTGGGACAGGAATTCCTCCGCATTCTGGCCCAGAGGAATTTCCCCATGGACGATCTGGTCCTTTTCGGCTCCGAGCGTTCTGCGGGGCGCAAGTACACCTTCCGGGGCAAGGAGTATGAAGTGAAACTGCTTCAGCACAACGACGATTTCAAGGACATCGACATAGCCTTCACATCGGCCGGCGCCGGCAGTTCCAAGGAGTTTGCCGATGACTTGACGCGGTACGGCTGCGTGATGATAGACAATTCCAGCGCCTTCCGCATGGACCAGGACGTTCCCCTGGTGGTTCCGGAATGCAATGCCGAAGATGCCCTCAAAAGGCCCCGCGGCATCATCGCCAACCCCAACTGCACCACCATCCAGATGGTCGTCGCCCTGATGGCCATCGAAAAGATTTCCCACATCAAGCGCGTGCACGCTTCCACCTACCAGGCCGCCAGCGGCGCCGGTGCCCAGGCGATGGCCGAACTTTTCGAGCAGTACCGCCAAGTGCTCGCCGGAGAGCCCGTGAAAGTGGAGAAATTCGCCTACCAGCTCGCTTTCAACCTCATTCCCCAGATTGATGTCTTCACCGAGAACGGATACACCAAGGAAGAGATGAAGATGTACAACGAGACCAGGAAGATTATGCACAGCGACATTCTCGTGAGCGCGACCTGCGTGCGTGTCCCGGCCCTTCGCAACCACTCCCAGAGCCTATGGGTGGAAACGGAAGAGCCCGTCAGCGTCGCTCAGGCCCGCGAAGCCTTCTCCAAGGGCGAAGGACTGGTGCTGATGGACAATCCCGAGAAGAAGGAATACCCGATGCCGCTCTTCCTCGAAGGCAAGGACCCGGTCTATGTCGGCCGCATCCGCAAGGACCTCACCAACGACAATGCCCTCGCCTTCTGGATTGTCGGCGACCAGATCAAGAAGGGCGCCGCGCTCAATGCCGTCCAGATTGCCGAATACCTGATCAGACAAAAATAAGCAGAAAACACTCCTATTTCAGACAAACAGATGCTCAAGATTTCAGAAAAGACCGCGGCGATGCCCGCCTCCGCCATCCGCAAACTCGTCCCCTTCTCCGAAGCGGCCGAGGCGTCCGGAATTACCGTCTATCACCTCAATGTCGGCGCCCCCGACATCAAGTCTCCCCGCTGCGCCGTGGATGCGGTCGTTGACAAATGTAAAGCGATGCACCATCTTTCCTATACGAATTCCGCCGGCTTGATGGAACTCCGTAAAGGATTGATAGAAAAATACTATAACAAAGTTGGTATAAAGCTTGACATCAGCGAACTGCTGGTGGAAGTGGCCGGCAGCGAGGCTTTTTCCTGCGCGATGGAGATTGCGGCGGACCAGGGTGACGAGATTATCGTCGTGGAGCCTTTCTATACCAATTACAACACCTTCGCTTTCCTCAACGGCATCACCCTGAAGGCGGTGCCGACGGATATCCGCGAGGGTTTCAAGGTGCCGGACATTGCCGAGTTCGAAAAACTTCTGACACCTCGGACCAAGGCGGTCTTGCTGTGCAATCCCTGCAACCCTTCCGGGAAACTGTTCACCAAGGAAGAGATGCTGGCCATCGGCGGATTCTGCAAGAAACACGACCTGTTCCTGATTTCCGATGAGGTTTACCGCGAGTTCTGCTACACGGACGAGCCGTACTTCTCCGCGATGAACATCCCCGGCTGCGAGCAGAACGTCATCCTGGTGGACTCGGTTTCGAAGCGCTACAACCTTTGCGGCGCCCGCATCGGCGTCATCGCCTCTCACAACAAGGATGTGATGGCGGCCGCGATGAAACTGGCCCAGTCCCGTCTGTGCCCGCCCGTCCTCGGACAGTACGCCACCATCGGCGCCCTTGATACGCCGGACAGTTATTTCGCCGAGGTTCGGGAAGAATATATCGCCCGCCGCGACTGCGCGATTGAGGCATTGAATGCCATGCCTGGCGTATTCACCCCCTGCCCGATGGGTGCCTTCTACACGGTAGCCGAACTGCCGATTGACGATGCGGAGAAATTTGCCAAATGGCTGCTCACCGAGTTCCGCATTGACAATGAGACCGTGATGGTAACACCGGCCAAGTCCTTCTACCGCACCCCCGGCGTCGGCATCAACCACGTCCGCATCGCCTATGTGCTCGAAGTACCCAAGCTCCGGCGGGCCATGCACATCCTCGCCGAGGCCCTCAAAGCCTATCCCGGCCGCACGAACTAAAGAATCGCGTTCCGGCAGCATTGCGTTCCCCGAAGGAACCGGCGCTATCCTCGCGTTCCCGAAGGCAGTCTTTTCGGGCCAGGCAAGCCCTGTCGGGAAATGGTCCGAAAATCCCCTCCTCCGGGAACACCTGTGATGCGAACTCACCTTGACATACAGAGCAGGGTGATCCTGACGATGCAATGATTGACGCGTCAAGCGCAAAAAGGCCGAGGTTTCGCTCCTGATGATGCATCGGATGACGCGTCAGGAGCAGGTGGACAGGTAAAAAGCAGTAGCAAACTCGCTTATCCGCGGCGGAACAAGGGCTCGTTACCCAGTTCGCGGCGTTCTCAAACGATGTCGGTCAGGACATCCCCGCCGAGAGGCCTGTAGGGGTACATTCTGCACGACACCTGCCTCGCGACCCCGATGTCGCTGCGACTTCTGCCATCTACACGCGTCAGTGGCACATCCCTGCACGACATCGTTTGACGAGAAGCCCAGCGGCTTTCCGAGGAGCTTGCCCGTTCAGTACACCTTGATGATCTGGTCCAGGGAGGTGGTGTAGAGCGGTGAACGGTGTTCGCTGCGGATGCCGTCGGCGTAGTGGCCGCCGCGCTGGACGGCGAGACGCAATTCGCCCAGGCGGCCGTCTTGGCGGCTGCGGTCCATCAGGACGGAAAGGACGGCCTCTTTTTCGCGGATGAGCGGGTCTCCCTCGTCGAAGAGAACACCCGCCGCTTCCTCCTCACTGCAAATGTCGGAAACGGTCACGCCTGCTTTTTTGTACCGGATGCCCGGCTTGTAAATGGTCCGCAGTCCCTTCAGGGCCGCAGAAATGATATCCTGGTTGGTGTTGGAAGCCGTCACCAGGCAATAGGTGGCGCTGGGATAGTATTGTTGGAGGTCTTCCCGGAAGCGGTTGCTCCAGATAAAGGTCGTCACCTTGCGGGCAAGGGTGCCTTCCGCGCGCAGTTTGCGGGCGCAGGCTCCGGCAAAATCAGCCACCCGCTGGCTCAGACTGTCAAAATCCTCAATCATGTCGGCGAAACTGCGGGATGTGCAGATGCTCTTGCGGCTCTCTCCGTTTTCTTCTTCCACGGCCGGGATGCCGTTGAGTTCTTCCCAGGTGCGCAAGCCCGGCACGTGCAGTTCCTCAAAAATCCATTCCCGGCTCTTCCCGGCAAAATCCAGGGCGGTGCGCATTCCTTTGGCCTGCAACCGGGGTCCCAGCCGCCGTCCGATGCCCCAGACTTCGGACAGGGGGACCATCCCCAGGGCCTTGCGGCGTTTTTCTTCGGTTTCCATCAGGCAGACGCCCCGGTAACCCTTGTACTTCTTGGCGAAATGGCTGGCGAGTTTCGCCAGGGTCTTGGTTGGGGCGATGCCGATGCTCACGGGGATGCCGACCCACTGGCGGATGCGGGTCACGAGTTCCCGGCAATGGGCTTCCAAGGCTTCGGGGGTCAGGCCGTCGAGGGTAAAGAAAGCCTCGTCGATGGAATAGATTTCGAGGTGGTCGCTTTCTTCAGCCAGCAGGGACATCACGCGGGCCGAGAGGTCGCCGTAGAGGGTGTAGTTGGACGAAAAAGGGGTCAACAGGCCGCTGCGGCAGTATTTTCCCAGTTGGAAAAAAGGAGTGCCCATCTTGATGCCCATCGCCTTGGCTTCATTGCTGCGCGAGACCACGCAGCCGTCGTTGTTGCTCAGGACGACGACCGCCTTGCCTTCCAGGTCGGGACGGAACACCCGCTCGCAGGAGACAAAGAAATTGTTACAATCGACCAGGGCGTACATTTTTGATGATGTAGGTAACGACGCCCCAGGCGCGGAAATCGGAACCTTCTTCTACGGGAATGGGCTTGTACTTGGGGTTGGCGGCGTGCAGGACAGGACGTCCCTCCTCGAAACGCAGGGTCTTGAGGGCAAATTCGCCGTCGAGATAACAGACGACCATATCGCCTTCGGAGGGATTCAGGGAACGGTCGATGACCAGGATATCGCCCTCGCCCACCCCGGCATCCGTCATAGAATCTCCGGCCACCCGGCCGAAAAAAGTGGAGGCGGGATGCCGGATCAGTTCTTTGTTCAAATCGATTGCCTGATCGGAATAATCCTGCGCCGGAGAGGGAAAACCAGCATGGATTCCCTCGGCCAGGATGAGTCCGGACGATTTTTCTGCCATCAGTTTATACGGCCCGGATAGGCTTCCAGGGCTTTTTCGAGACATTTGAGCGCCTTGGCCAGGTCTTCGATGTTCAGGACATAGGCGATGCGGACTTCGTGTTTGCCCTCGCCGTGCTCGGGCTCGGTGTAGAAACCGCTGGCCGGGGCCATCATCACGGTCGCGCCCTGATAGGAGAAATCCGTCAGGCACCATTTGCAGAAGTTCTCCGCATCGTCCACCGGCAGTTTGGCCACCGTGTAGAAAGCCCCCATCGGGATGGGAGAATACACGCCGGGAATCTTGTTCAGGCCCTCGATGAGAAAATTGCGGCGTTCCAGATATTCTTCATAGACGCCGGTCAGATAGGATTTCTGCACGCCCAAGGATGCCTCGGCGATGATTTGGCCGATGAGCGGCGGGCTCAGACGGGCCTGGCAGAACTTCATCACGGCCTCCCTCACCTTCTTGTTCTTGGTACAGAGCGCCCCCACGCGGATGCCGCACTCCGAATAGCGCTTGGAAACGGAGTCAAAGAGCACGACGTTCTCCTCGATGCCCTCCAGATGGCAGGCGGAAATATAGG
>CADBLM010000106.1 GCA_902795445.1 uncultured Bacteroidia bacterium | reverse complement strand
TCAAAACTTATGTTTATTAATCCGGAATCCCAATGAAATTCACTCCTTCCTTTTTCGGTACGCAGGAACACCGCAAGTTCCACTACACGCCCCGCTACTACGACCCGGAGAAAGAGCGCCGCAAGGAAATTTTCGGCGAGGTGGACGGGACCTATGAGAAAGAGGCCCGCAAGCCGGGCGATTATATCCGCCGCAATATGCGCCGTGAGCGCGGCCGCGTGGATATGACGACGACGGCCCAGCGCCTCATCGGACTCGTCGGAATGGGACTTTTCGTCGTCGTTCTGATTTATATCGTCAAATTCTACGCTATTCTGTAACGGATGAACATCAGGGTACTTCCGGGCAATCTTGCCAATATGATCGCCGCCGGGGAGGTGGTGCAGCGTCCGGCTTCCGTCGTCAAGGAACTGGTGGAAAACGCCGTGGACGCGGGTGCGGACCGCATCGACGTGAGCATCGTGGACGGCGGGCGTACCCTCATCCAGGTTATCGACAACGGCTGCGGGATGTCTCCGGACGATGCCGTCCTGTGCTTTGAGCGCCACGCGACCAGCAAACTGGCCACCGAGGACGACTTGCAGAATATCCTGACCTTCGGTTTTCGCGGGGAGGCCCTGGCCAGCATCGCCGCCATTGCGGAAGTGACGCTCCGTACCCGTCGCGAGGAGGATGAGACCGCCTGCGAGGTCAGGATGGCCGCTTCCCGTCAGACGGGCATCGAGCAGGCGGCCGGTCCCAAAGGAACCAAGTTCGCCGTCCGCAACCTGTTCTACAACGTACCCGCCCGTCGCAAATACCTCAAGAGCGACGCCGTTGAATTCAAGCATATCGTCGAAGAATTCCAGCGGGTGGCGCTGACGCGTTATGACCTCTCTTTTTCCCTCAGCCACAACGGAAAAGATGTGCTGGTCCTGCCGGCCGCCCGTACCCTCAAGCAGCGTATCCGCGATGTCTTTTCCGATGCCGTGACGGGGGAACTGCTGGATTTTTCCGTGCAGACCAACGTCGCCGGTATCAGCGGTTTCGTCGGCAAGCCCGAATCCGCACGCAAAGGGCAGGCCTGCCAGTTCTTTTTCGTGAACGGCCGCTATTTCCGCAGCCCGTATCTGACCAAGGCCGTGCTCAAGTCGTATGAGGGACTGATTCCCGAGGGGATGACGCCGGCCTATTTCATCTATATCACCGTCCCGCCATACAGTGTGGACGTCAATGTCTCTCCGACCAAGACGGAAATCAAGTTCGAAGAGGACAGCATTATTTTCCAGACCCTTTTCGCTTCCCTCAAGGGGGTGCTGGGCAAGCAGAATTTTTCCGACACCCTGGATTTCGAGGGGGCGCGCGCCACGCAGATACCCAAGCTCAATCATTCTTTCGGCGAATACAAGCCCCTGCCTTCGCCGGACAAGACACCGGACGACAGTTACAATCCCTTCGAGACCGACGGTTTCCCCAACGAACCAGATTTCCTGCAGGCGCCTTCCTCCGCGAGAACGGAATATTCACCGCAGAGGCCTTCCTCCGCCGTCGAACCGCATCAGGATTACGGGAAACTCTTCGATGACCGTCCTCTGGCTTCGGTCTCCGTGCTGGTCCTCCAGGGAAAATATATCCTGACGCAGCTGTCCGACGGACTGATCATCGTCCACGTTTACAGGGCCCGCCTGCGGATTCTCTACGAAAAATATCTTTCCATCCTGTCCAAGAATTCGCACAGCACGCAAATCGCCCTTTTCGAGACGACCGTGACCGTCGGGGTGGAGAATGCGCTGCTCATCGAGGATAAGCAGGAACTTCTGTCGCGGCTTGGTTTCGACATCCGGCTCATCGGCAACGATACGGTCGTCGTCGGCGGTGTCCCGGAAGGTTTTTCTGCCTATCCGGGTGATGTGGCGGGGATGGTGGACGGATTGCTCGACATTCTCAAGGACCGCACCGTAACCTTGGAAGAAACGATGTTGGGTCAGTTGGCCCTGCGATTTGCCCAAGCGGCCGTAGCCGGGACCGCGCCCTCCCTCAATCCGGTTTCGGCCCAGCGTCTGGTCGGGGAACTCTTCGCCTGTTCCGACAGTGAAATTACGCCGCAGGGCAAGAAAATCTATGTCCGGATGCCCATCGACGAAATAGAAAGAAAATTCTGATTATGATGCAATACCGTAGCAACGGATGCCTTGACAGCGTCCCTCCCGTGACCAAGAACATTATCATCATCAATGTCTTTGTCCTGATTTTCTGTGAGCTCAGGCCGGAATTTATGTATTCGACCTTTTCGCTTTTCTACCCGGCTTCGCACTTCTTCCATTGGTGGCAGCCGCTGACGCATATGTTTATGCACGGAGGGTTCTGGCACATCTTCTTCAATATGTACACCCTCTTCCTCTTCGGCTCCGTCCTCGAAAGGGTGTGGGGACCGAAGAAATTCCTGATTTTCTATTTCGTCACGGGACTGGGGGCCGCCGCCCTGCATACGGGCGTACAGGCCATCCAGGCGTCGGTCCTGCTCCGGCAGATTGCCGACAATGTTCCCGGTGCCGTCGCCGCCCTGCAACAACTCTATGTAACCCCGACCGTGGGTGCTTCCGGCGCCATCTACGGTCTGCTCGTGGGTTATGCGATGCTCTATCCCGAGAACCGGCTGACCCTGCTTTTCCCGCCCGTCACCCTGACGGCCAAATGGATGGTCATCATCTTCATCGTCATCGAACTCCTGACCGGCATCTTCGGCCGGGCGGTGGACATCGCCCATTTCGCCCACCTCGGAGGCGCCCTCTTCGGCTGGCTCCTGATTCTGTACTGGAAGAAAAAGGGGCGTATGTATGACTATGAGCAATAATCTCAAAAAGAAGCGTCAAAGGCGTCGCGTGGGGGTTTTCGGCGTGACGGCCCGCCTGCTGATGCTGGTGGCGGCCTCCCTGCTGGCGCTTTCCTACCTGAGCATCCTGGTCAATCCGGCCTCGCTCTGGTTCTTTTCCCTCTTCGGCATTCTCTTTCTTCCGCTCTTCGTATTCAATGTCTTTCTGCTGGTCTGGGCTGTCGTCCGGCGCTCGGGCTCGTTTTGGATTCCCTTGCTGGCCCTGCTCCCCTCAGTTTTTCTTTTCTCCCAGTATGTCGGCTTTCATCCCCGCAGCCAGGCGGAGGCCGGACTGAAAATCATCTCCTATAACGTAGGTCGTTTCGAGGTGGACCGCAAAGGCGATTCGCTGTCTCCGGAGGACCGGATGGCGGCTGTCCTGGCCAAACTCAAGGCGGAGCGTGCCGATGTCATCTGCCTGCAGGAGTTCTGCGTTCCGACCGCGCTTGACATCACGGCCTGGTTCCGGCGCAATCTGCCGGGCTACCATTGTTCCTATTTTGCCTTTCCCGGCCGGCACAAGAAGGTCGGCAATGTCACTCTCAGCCGTTATCCTGTCCTCTCGCGTTCTTCCCAGACCTTCGAGGAAAGCACCAACCTGGTTCTTTTTACCGACATTGATTTCGCAGGACGGCAGCTGCGCGTGTGCAACTGTCACCTCCAGAGTTACAGCGTTTCCCTTCCGGGCCTGGTCAAAAGCGTGGATGACGAGGATTATCTCCGCAAGACGGGAGAAAAAATGAAACGCTCCATCACCCGTCGTCCGGTCCAGGTGGATGAAATCCTGAAAAATATCGACAACTGTCCCCTGGAGAGCATCGTCTGCGGTGATTTCAACGATACGCCGGCCTCGCATACTTATTTTGCCCTGCGGAAGGGACACCAAGACAGTTTTGTGGAGGCCGGACGGGGATTTGCCGCTACCTACTATTATTTGTGGCCCCTGCTTCGCATCGATTATCTCCTGCACGGCAACTCTTTGCAGGCCATCCGTCACGCCAGCCCGCATTGGAGCTGGTCCGACCATTATCCCGTCATTGTCGATTTCGTATGGAACAAACAATAAATGAATGTCTGAAAGTGCTCCGCGCGGGCGGAGTCATCCTCTATCCCACCGATACTGTCTGGGGCCTGGGCTGCGATGCATCCAACCCCGACGCCGTCCGGAAAATTTTTGAAATCAAGCGCCGCGGGGATGCCAAGAGCCTCGTGCTGCTCGCCGCCGACGTCGATATGGTGGCCCGTTATGTCAAGTCCCTTCCCGAAATGGCCCTGCAACTCATCGAGGTGAACGACCGTCCGATGACCCTGGTCTATCCCGAGGCCGAGCGTGCGCTGCTGGCGGAAGGGACGGTGGCGGAAGACGGCAGCGTGGGCATCCGCATCCCGCAGATGGAATTCTGTCAGAAACTGACCTATAGACTGGGACGTCTGCTCGTTTCCACCTCCGCCAACATCTCCGGCGCCCCTACGCCCCGTAAGTTTTCGGAAATCCCGCAAGAGATAAAAGACGCCGTCGATTACGTGGCGGACCCCTCGCTGGAAAGCGGAGCGACCGGTCTTGCCTCCCAGATTATCAAGGTCGGAATGAACGGGGAAATCAAAATCATCCGGGCCTGACCCGGTCGGAACGATGGAAATTTTCTACAGCGGCGATATAGACGGGCAGATGCTCACCCTCGACGAGGAGGAGACCCGGCATTGTGTCAAGGTGCTCCGTCACCGGACCGGGGAGGAAATCTTCGTCATCGACGGCCGGGGACATTTGTTCAAGTGCATCCTTTGCTCGACCTCCGGCTCCCGTGCCCGGGCTGAAATCGTCGAGCGGACCCCCTCCTGGGGCGGCCATCCCTATCATCTGACGATGGCCGTCTGTCCGACCAAGAACAATGAGCGTTTCGAGTGGTTTCTGGAAAAGGCCTGCGAAATGGGGGTGGACCGTATCGTTCCCCTGATCGGAGAACATTCCGAGCGCAAGGTTTACAAAACGGAGCGGGCCCGCAAAATCCTGCTCTCCGCGGCCAAGCAATCTCTCAAAGGGGCCGTTCCCGAAATGGACGAGCCGGTATCCGTCAAGGACTTTCTGCTCTCACAGCAGCCGGAAGACCCTTCCTGCCGCCGCCTCATCGCCTATTGCTTCGAGGCGCAGGAGGACGAGCGTCGCTCGCTGCGGGAGATGCTTGAGACCCCGGGTGCGGACCGCTGGGTCGTGATGATCGGCCCGGAAGGGGATTTTTCGGAAGAAGAGGCCCGTCTGGCCCTGTCGAGGGGATTTATTCCCGTCCATTTCGGCGCTTCCCGGATGCGGACGGAGACGGCGGCTCTGTTTGCCGTATCGGCGGTTTATCAACATTATATATAATGTATATCGGCATCATCTCGGATACGCACGGTTCCCTGGACAAGGACGTGATGGCTTTTCTGGACCCGGTGGACCAGGTCTGGCACGCGGGCGATTTCGGCGGCGGAACGCAGCTCTATAGTCACTTGGCCACCCTCAAGAATCTGGTCGGGGTCTATGGCAACGCCGACGGCTATGACCTGCGTGCCTACTGCCCGCGCTACCAGTTTTTCGAATGTGAAGGCAAGAAAGTGCTGATGACCCACATCGGTGGTTTTCCCGGCCGCTATGACACGCAGGCGCGGCAGCTGATTCACGCTTACCGTCCGGATATCTTCGTCTGCGGACATTCCCACATCCTCCGCGTGATGAACGATGCCTACTACAATATGCTCGTCATCAACCCCGGCGCCGCCGGTCATCAGGGTTTCCACCTGGTCCGCACGGCCCTGCGGCTGCGAATCGAGGACGGACAACTGTCCGATATGGAAGTCTGGGAGGGGAAGAAATAACCTCCTGTTCAGCGGCGGCGGAACTCCGAGAGGGTGATGGCCGTAGCCGTGGCGACGTTGAGGGATTCGCTGGTGGAGGCTCCGGCCGGATAGGGCGGAATCAGAAGCCGCTGCGTGACCGCGGCAGCCATTTCCGGACTGATGCCATCCGATTCGTTCCCCATCACGATCAGACCCTCCTTCGACAGCGCTTCCCCGTAGATGGATTTCCCGTCGAGGAAGGTGCCGTAAATCTCCATTTTCTCCTCAGCGAAGATCCGGGCGGTTTCCGGCAGGGAAGTATAGATGACCCTTTTGCGGAAGATGGCGCCCATCGTGGCCTGGACGACCTTGGGGTTGTAGATGTCGCTCGTCGGGTAACGGCTCTGCGCGTCGGAAGCGAAAATCAGGTCCACGCCGAACCAGTCGGCCAGCCGCAGAATGGTACCCAGGTTGCCCGGATCCCGCACACCATCCAGCGCCAAAGCCAGGGGATGTTCGCGGACCAGCGCCCGGATATCCTTCGGCGCTTCGGGCTTGCGGACCAGGGCGAGGCAGGGGGAAGGGGAGGTGAGGAGGCTCATCTTTTCCATCTCGGAGGCCGATACCGGCATCGCCGGGACTTCATATTCTGCCGGGAGTTCCGCATCCGGCAGGGCGAAGACGGCTTCCACGCTCCAGCCGGAACGCAGGGCTTCCGCCACCATCTTTTCGCCTTCCACAACGAAGAGGCCGCTTGCATCCCGCTCCTTTTTGTCCTTGAGGCTGCGGGCCAGCCGCGCCGTATTCCTGTTGTATTCCATCATTATCTCATTTTTTCTCAAAACCCAGAAAATCCTTCCAGGAGCTGCTCCGTTCGCATTTTACTTCTATCGAGTCGGGCAGGGCCGGAAACAGGTCGAAGCCGGTGAGGACTTCCAGGGAATCCACGCTGACGGCATATTCGCTGAACTGGTGCCCCTTCAGGTCCCGGTGCGGCAGGAAAAAGGCGATGCTGCCGGCATCTTCTATCCGTCCGAGGGAATCCCTGCGGACTTTCAGGGCGGCTTTCCAGTACCACCGGGGCACGGGCAGCCTCTTTCCGTCGTTGCGGTTGACCACATATTGCAGCGTCTGGGTGCTGTCCGGCAGGTCCGCCCGCCGCAGCGAGGCTCCCGTCACGAGGTACAGGGTGTCCGGACAGGTCAGGGCGGCGTCCCGCAGTCCTTTCTCCAGTTTGGCCCAGATCAGTCCGTTGAATCCGTTCTGGATCTGCGGCGTCATATTGGTCGCATAGTAAGTCTGGGCCTGCATCGAGACGGAGGCGTTGCGGTCGGCGTTGGGAATCTGGTGTCCCCGTGCATAATAATTGGACTTGTAATGCTCGGTGCGGAAGCGCTCCGTCGAATAATTCTTGAAGACGCCGGTCTGTAGCGAATCCGGCAGGGAGGGGTCGTAGGCCCAGCTGTCTTCCCGTCCGGCGGCCAGATGGGCGCGGCACAGCGGATAGGCCACCCAGCAGGAGGCGAAGGTGGCAGGGTCGTAGAGCAGCGAATAGTTGCGCACGTGCGTGCAAGTGTCCAGCGCAGCATAGTGCGTGCGGCACAGCAGCAGGCTGTCCTGCTCCCTCGGGGCCGGCAGTTCGAGCCAGCCGCAGCCCAGGGCCTGAAGGAGAATGAAGAGGGTAAGCCGCATCATAACTTGAAATATCTGCGGGTGATGACGCCCCGGGCGTCGCACTGGATCAGGTAGGGGAGGGAGGAAAGGTCGAAAGCCTCCATCAGCGCCCGGGATTCAGCCGGGCGCAGGCGGTCGCGGCAGGCTGAAACGTCTATCAGGAAGACGGCGGGTCCTGTCGCGTCCTTTTCCGCCAGGGCCTTCGCCCGACGGATCTGTTCCTGACAATCCGTGCAGGAGGGATCGTAGAAGAGCAGCGTCATCTCGCGCCGGTTCAGCCGACAGCGTTTTTTCAGGCGGTCCAGCCGGAATTTTCCCCGCAATGCCTTGGAGGCGCGGGCCGCGGGAACGCACTCCTCGACGAGGGCATATACGGCAGGCAGTTTTGTGCCCACCGCCGCTTTCCCGTGCAAAGACAGCAGGAATTCCGCCAGGTGGACGACGCACAGGCTGTCGTTCTCTCCCTGCCACTGCATCTCTCCGGACAGGATGTGCCGCCGGATGAAGGCGTCGCAGGCGGTGACGCCCTCTTCGCTGTCCTGACGGCTCAGATAATACAGCAGGTCCCCGTACATCTGCCGGGCGAGCACCGGCCGTCCGCGCTCCAGGGCTGTCTGGCGGATATGGCCGGCCAGGTTTTCCACTTCTTCGTCCGTCAGCCGCTCCGGCGGCAGCAGTTCAGCAAAGGCGTCCGTCTGTTCCCCGTAGGGGTAATGGGCTTCCTCGTACAGCGCATCCAGCAATTGTTGCAAGGATGCGGGTTCCAGCCTGCGGCCGGCAATCTGCCCGCCGCGGTCCGTCAGGAAAAGCCGGGGTGTGGAAAGCACGCCGTAGGCCATCTCCATTCCGCTGCTTCCGTCCGGGTCCCACAAGTGGGTGATGCGGACGCGGCCCGTCCCCCAGGAAAGGCGCTCCCGGATGTATTGCTGCCAGGCTTCCCGGTCGCGTCCGGTATAGACGGCGACCAGTTCCAGGCTGTCGCGGGCGGAGGTAAGGAGGACTTCCAGCTGTTTGCTGTAGAGTTTGCAGACCGCGCAGTCGGGGGAATAAAAATACAGGACGCTCAGCCGCCCGTTGGCGGAAACGCCCGTCAGCGTCACCTCTTCTCCTTCGGAATTCTCCAAAACGAGGGAGGGGGCCGGCATCCCGATGAGGGAGCGGCGGTTGGAACTGACAAAAAGCCGGGCTTCCATCCCGCTCTCTTCCGATTCGAAGGGGAGCGCCCCTTCGCCGGCAAACCAGCGGTCGTACAGTCCGACGGCCACGGCTTCCTCGCCCATCAGCGGGGAATCCGCGTAGTGGCGGAACAGCTTGCGGGCCGTATAGAGGCGGGTGGCGCTGTCGCGGCACGAGCCGATGATGGTCTCGCACTCCTGCAATTTGAATGCGTTGCCATAAGCTTCCAGCGTCCGGGTGTATTCTTCCAGCAGACGTCCCAGGGAATCCAGCCTTTCATCCGCCCCCCGGGCGCGGCCGGAAGGCAGGAGCAGTCCCGCAGCTATCGTCAGGAACGTCAGGAGGAGACCGGAGAACCGTTTCATAAATTCACCCCTTTCGGGAGGAAGTCGGAGGCGTCCGCGTTGTGCCGGATGATGTCCCGGACGGCGGAGGAGGAGATATGCGCAAACTCCTGGCTGGTCGGGATGATGATGGTCTCGATGTCGGGGGCGATGTGCCGGTTGGCGTCCGCCGTGCTTCTTTCCATATCGAAATCCATCATATTCCTCACGCCCCGGACGATGTGGTGGATGCCCAGCTGCCGGCAGATGTCCACGGTAAGGCAGTCGTACTCGATGACCTTGACGCGGTCGCCCAGTCCGGCCGTCGCCTGCAGGCAGATGTCCAGTTTCTTCTCGTTGCTGAAAAATGTTTTCTTGTCCTGGTTGATGCCGATGGCGACCACAACCTTGTCGAACATCGTCAGCGCCCGTTTCAGAATGTTCAGGTGACCTGCCGTAAACGGGTCGAAGGACCCGGGAAACAATGCCGTTCTTTCCATAGTTTGTTTTTTATAAACTCCAGTCTATCGGAGCCTTGCCCGCCGAGACGAGCAAGGCGTTGGTTTTTGAAAAATGTTTGCAGCCGAAGAAGGCTCCCCCGGCAAGCGGGGAGGGGTGGGCCGCTTCCAGCACGAAGTGCCGGGAGGTGTCGATGAGCGCTTTCTTGCTCCGGGCGAAATTGCCCCAAAGCAGGAAGACGACCCCCTCCTTTTCCTGCGACAGCCGGCTGATGACGGCGTCGGTGAAACGCTGCCAGCCGATGCGGCTGTGCGAGGCGGGCTGTCCGGCTTCGACGGTGAGGATGGCGTTGAGCATCAGGACTCCCTGGGAGGCCCATTTTTCCAGATTGTGCCGGCCGGACATCCGGATGCCCAGGTCGTCCTCGATTTCCTTGAAGATGTTCTTCAGGGACGGCGGCGCCGGGATGTCGTCCGGAACGGAGAAGGACAGTCCCATCGCCTGGGACGGACCGTGGTAGGGGTCCTGCCCGAGGATGACCACCTTGACCTGGTCGAAGGGCGTCAGGGCGAAGGCCTTGAAAATGTCCCGTCCCTTGGGGTAGATGCGGGCTCCGGCCTCTTTCCGCTGATGCAGATAGGCTGCAATCTCAGCGAAATAGGGCTGCCGGAATTCGTCCTGCAGGACCCGTTTC
>CADBLM010000105.1 GCA_902795445.1 uncultured Bacteroidia bacterium | reverse complement strand
GTCGGCAGCACCGAACGAACCGACGCCCTGAGCGAACTGACCGATTGTGTCAATGCGGGCGCCATTACAGCGTCTGGAGGGACCAGTGATTTGTATATCGGAGGCATCGTGGGCGCGCATACCGGCGGTACGCTGACGGATTGCGTCAACGAGTCAACGGGAATACTGACTTCCACCCAATCTTCCGGCAATGTGTACAAGGGGGGAATTGCAGCCCGCTCCGGCTGGCAGACGGGAAGTTTCAACGAAACCGCATCGTTTGTCCGCTGCCGTAATGAGGCGGACATAACGGCGGACAATGATTATACGGACAGGATGGGAGGCATCCTGGCTTATGCCACCATTGCAGCTGGGGCGAATACATCCCCAGCCGTTTTGAGTATGACGGGCTGTGAAAACAACGGCGATATCTCCAATACTTCCACTGGAACAGTCAATCCGACATATATGGGAGGGTTGATAGGACATTATGTTGGGAAAAACGGCTATGCGTTCATCGTCAGGGATTGCGTCAACAGGGGGAAGATAACCTGCACGACGCCCGGCTCGAACGCTGCTTCCTATATAGGCGGACTGTGCGGATGCGCGACATATATGACACTGTCGGGTGTTGTCAATCAGGGTGCCATTGCTGTCTCACGCAACGTGGCTTCCAAGACGCCCAATGTCGGCGGTCTGATGGGATATGCACAACATTCTACTGTCCGTTCCTCGTCCAATACGGCAAATATTACCGCTTCTACTACGGGAAGTAGTGCTCTTCTGAATGTCGGAGGATTTTTCGGAAACTGTGACGACGTGTCTGTGCAGGGTACGTCCGCTTCTCCTTGCGTCAATTCCGGAGACATTGATGGAAGCAATAACAATACGCATTTGTCAATAGGCGGTATTTCCGGCCGAGTGAGTAACGGCGAGGTGTCTTTTGAACACGTGCTCAATACAGGGAAGGTCCACGGTCGTCAGACGGAGGGAAGTTTATCGAGTGAAACCCGCATCGGCGGCGTCGTAGGGTATCAGTTGGGCGGAACCGTTTCTTATACCCGCTGCGAGAACAGCGGGGAGATTTATGCCGATATGGGCGGTTCCGGGAAATTTGTCAATGTGGGGGGAGTGATTGGTTGTATAGCACAGAGTAGCGGCTCGGTCACGGTGTCCGGTCTGAATAACAGCGGCCCGGTTCACTCTGACGCTGAGCTTGACCAGGTAGATGCCAATGCCCGCATAGGTGGCCTGATTGGGTTCTGTAACTGGTTGAGCTGGGGCGGAACCTGCCAGAATTCCGGCCGGGTCTTCACCGAAGCGGCTACGATGACCAATATAGGCGGAATCGTTGGCGTAGCGAAGGGCTCCTTTGCAATCGGTGCTTCGGGGCGGCCGGTCCTGAATACAGGAAGCATAGAAAGCAGCAAATGCAAGATTGCCGCCGGCGGTATCGTCGGGGCGGTTGATACGGGGAATAGCGGATCCATCCGCTTTGCGACCAACCGGGGACCGCTTGTCTTGACCGTCACTTCGGCCCAGGCCCGGGTGGGAGGTATCGTCGGAAGTTTGAGAAATGCGGATAATACGACGTCTCTGACCGTAAACCATTGTGTCAATCAGGCCGATGTGGCCTGCTCCTCTACCGCGGGCGTGGTCAGTTCAAGCGTCGGCGGCGTTGCTGCCTATGCGAGCGGCTCGGAAGGCAATCCCGTCTTCATCGAAGACTGCCTCAATACCGGTGCCGTCAGCCTGACGGCGCAATCGGACGCGGACAATCAGCTGGCCGGCTGCGGTGGCATCGTCGGCTGTCTCAGATGCTATTGCACCCTTCAGGGTAATGTCAACGGGCGTCCCGAAGCGTCTTCGGACGGAAGCGTTTCCTGCACGAACAGCGCCGGGACGGCGTTTGCCGGAGGCATTTTTGCGGGCGACTATTTTCCGGAACTGGATGGAGAGGCTTCCGTTTTTTATTCTTATAACACCGTCGCCGACAATTACAACTTTGCTCCCGTCTCAGCGACGGCTGCCGCCGGAGCGACGCAGCCCGGAGCCGGTGGACTGGCCGGTATCCTGCGAAAGAGCGGCACTTATACAACGACGGCCAATTATAATTATGGCAATGTGACCTGCACATCCATCGCTTCAGCCGGTGCCGTGCTGGGTCGTGACGAAGCGGACAACTCCATCGAAGCGGTCGTTTCCCAATCGGTGCTGGTTACCAATGGGGCTACCTCGCGGACTTATGCCTCCGTCAAGGAGAGAGCCGCCGACCTGCTCAACTGGCAATGCCCGTCCCGCTCGTCCGGAACCGATGTCCGCGTTACTTATCCGGCTCTTGCCGAGGACGGGACGACGTCGTTTACGCCCGGAAGCATCACTTCCACATCCACTCCTTTGTTCTAACAAGATGTCGATATGATGAAACGAAAAGCATACTTTATTTCCCTTATGCGGGCTGGCGCATCCCTCCTGCTCATCCTGGGAATTTCCTGCTCCCGTGAGGCCCTTCCGCAGGAAGAACCCACGGATGGAGCGGGAACGTTGGTCCCTTATACGCTGACTGTGTCCTCGGGGCATACCAGAACCTGGATCGACGGCACCGACATCTGCTGGGAACCCGGGGATGCCCTGGCCGTCTATGACGAAACAGGCAAGTCTATGCGGCCCTTCCCGATGACGGAGGCCGGCGTGCAGCCGGACGGCAGCGCCAGTTTTTCCGGCAATCTGCAATCCACGGCCAACACCTTATGGGTGGTCTATCCCCAGGATGCGGCCGCCGGCCTGGAAAGCGGGAATCTTCTGACCGCCACCCTGCCGTCGGAGCAGACTTTGGGAGCCCGCAATACGGCTTCCGCTTCGCTGCTTGCCGTCGGAATGGGTGACAAGGGCACGGCCATCAGCCTGAATCCGGTCTTCAGCTACATCCAACTGACGGTCGGGCGGCCCGACATTTCCAGTATCGTCGTCAGGGGAAGCAATCTTGCCGGAACGGCAAAATTCAACGCTTCTACGGGTGAGATGACATCGCTCCTGTCAGGACGCAATGCGGTGACTTTCCTGCCCCGCGAGGGAGAAGAAGTCTTTGACCCCGGCACATATTACATCGCCGTCCTGCCCGGTACGACCGCTTCCGGAGCGCTCAGCGTCGTATTCAACTGTCGTTTTGACGAAGAAGGCGAACTCAGCGCATCGTCCGTCCTGACCTCCACGGCCGACAAAACCTTTGTCCGGGGCGAGGGGTTTATCCTCAATGACGATGCAATGGTCTCTTCCTGGGAATTCCATATCGACAGCAAGGCCAAACTTTTTGCCTGGAACGGCCAGTCCGCCAAGTGGACAGCCAAAGATATCGTATATCTTGACACGGACATTGATATGGAAGGCGATTCCGCCGTGGAAAGCACACACTGGGAACCCCACCTGTTCAAGGGTACATTCGATGGGCAGGGACATCGCCTTTACAACTTTGTCTGTAAAAAGAATACGCATTTGTCCGGTTTCTTTTCCGAATTGAACGGCGCTACGGTGCGTAATCTGGTCCTGGGCTCTTCCGACGGCCTTTCCTGGGACGGCGTAAGCCAGGTCAAACACGAGTATGACGGAAGTGAAACCTCTTGGCCCAACGCCGGGGCGGTGTGCGGACGTATGATGAACAATGCCAGCACCATTTCCGGCGTCATCAATTTCGCGACGGTGGAATTGGGCTCCGATGACAGCAAGAAAAGGTGCCGTCTGGGCGGTATCTCTGGATATACGGGTGTCCGCGATTGCCGCATAAGCGCTTGCGTCAATTACGGTGCCGTCGTGAATCATTGTACATCGACCACACCCAGTCAGCCGCTCGGGGGGATTATTGGTTCCCCGGAGCGAGATATTACGCTTGAGAATTGTACCAATTACGGCACGGTGACCAGCCATTGTGCGGGAGCAACCTTTATCGGCGGCATCATCGGAACGACCAACGGGCTGGCTGCAGTCGGAAGCCCATCTGATTACTGTTCCACGCTGACGGATTGCAAGAACTATGGAGTCGTGTCTTCCACCGTCGGGACGGTCTATATGGGCGGCATCGCGGGTGCCCTTACCGGCGGAAATCTTGACGGATGTGACAATTACGGTCCGGTCTCCGCGCTTTCCGGCGGGGATGAAAGTAATGTGGGCGGTATCGCCGGTCGTCATTCCAGCGCGAATGCCTCGACGATAGAGCATTCTTCCAACCAGGGAGAAATCCTGGCTTCCGCCAGTACAGCCGCCAACAATGTGGGCGGTATTCTCGGTCACGCCGTTTCTACTGCGGCTTCCGTTACGCTTGAGGAGGTCGTCAACCGGGGCGGGGTTCACGCCTGCGGAGCTTCTTCCGCTCAATCCGCCGCCGGCGGTATTGTCGGCCGCTTTGAGTCTGCCGGCTCCGCCATTGATGTTGCGGAAAATGCCGGAATGGTATGGGTGGATGGTCCCGTTACGGGCGGACAGCGCAACGCGGGAGGCATCTGCGCCGTGGTCACCACGGACGGAGAGGCCATCATCTTGGATGCCTGTTCCAATTCCGGGGCCGTTTTTGTGGACGGGACGCTGACGAACACGAAAGTTCTGGTCGGCGGTATTCTCGGATATGCCAAGAAGGTTCAGGTTTCCAGCGAGAACGGGACGACGAAAAATACAGGAAGCGTTTATGCGACGGGCTGCGGCCAAGATGATTCGGCCACAGGCGGCATCGTCGCCTATCTGACAGGGGACGGGTCCATCATCGGTACGGAAAAAAGTCCGATAACCAATACGGGCCCCGTTTATATGAACGGAACGCGTCGCCGTTACGCCGGTGGTATTGCGGGACTATTGAATAACCCCGAAGCCGCATCCGTCCGGTATGCCCTCAATACCGGCAAGATCTCCTCAGTCGGCGCTAAGCACTTCGGCCTGGGGGGCATCTGCGGCGGGCTGGCTTCCATAGCCACGACGGACGTCACGATGGAGCATTGCACCAACGAGGGCGCCGTGGAAAACATCTTCAATGCCGTCGCTACCGACAACCCCCCCTTGCGCTGGGCCGGCGGTATCCTGGGCCGCCAGGTGGGACCGGCCGGCAGCATCGTGGTGCGGGATTGCGTTAACGGAGTCTCCGGAAACGCTTCCAAGGGAAAAATCACACTGAGCGTGAAAAGCAATCGTCCCAACGGTGAAATGGCCGGGGGAATCGCGGGCGGCGTCAACCGTTGCTGTACTTTCTCCCGCAACACCAATTATGCACCGGTCTCGCTGACCAACGCTTATGCCGGCGCCTGTGGCTGGGCCGGCGGTATCCTGGGCGGAGAGGATTCGACGGACAATGATCCGGACGGTTCCGTGGTGCTTTCGGAGAATGTCAACTATGGTACCGTCAGCGTGAGTGTCAACGGGGCGGCCCGGGCCGGAGCCGGCGGCATCATCGGCTGGGCTTACAGTACGGCAAGCGGCAAGTTGACCGGAAATGAAAGCCGGGGCGGTGTCTCCTGGAACGGAACGGCGACCCTGGGAGGTGCCGGAGCCGTTATCGGCGATGCACTGGGAACCGTAACGGGCGTGACCGCCACGGTTTCCAAGTCCATTACCGTGGGCGGGCTTGGCTGGGCGGCCGCCGAAGCTGCCGGCAAACTCAACGACTGGCTTTGTCCCAATCTGGGTTCGGGAACCATCACGCCCACTTATGTTGAAGAACAATGATACAAAATAACGCCAATATGAAGCATCCTTATTTTTCTCCTGAGACGAAAATGATTGTCATTCATTCCGTCTCTCCCCTGGCAGTCAGTATGCCGGAAATCGGGATCGGTCCTGTGTCCAATGAAGACTTCAGCGGAGAGTATGAACCGCTTTTCCCTGAAAATTAATGTTTCATCCACGAAGAAGTTTGCTTATGAAAACAAATCTGTATTCTTTGATAAAGTACGGTGTCCTGGCGGTGATGCTGCCGGGGCTGGTGCTTTCCTGCGCCAAGGAAAATGAAATCCCTGCAGACGGAACGTCCCGGCAGGAAACCCTTGTCAGCATCCGGCTTACGCCTTCCGCCGAGCAGACCAAATCCTTCCTGGATGAGACTTCCGTAAAATGGGAGGAGGGAGATGCCCTTGCCTTGTATGATGCGGTCGGCGGCCCCGTTCGTCCGTTCAATATGACGGAGGAGGGAGTGCTTGAGGACGGTTCCGCCAGTTTTGAAGGGGAAGTGGACCCGGAGGCGAAGACTTTCTGGGTCGTTTATCCGCAGAATGCGGCCGGGGGACTGGCCGAGGGGGATGTCCTGACGGCGACGCTGCCGTCCACGCAGTACCTGGGCGCGGCCAATACATCTACGGGCGCCCTCGTAGCCATCGGTAAAGGAAGCCGGGAAGACCTGGCCTTGAAGAATGTATTCAGCCTCGTCAAGGTGACCGTTTCCCTGCCGGATGTCGCTTCCGTCATCCTGTCCGGTACGGCTGTCGCCGGAACGGCCGGTTTTGATGCCGTGACGGGTGAACTTGGCAGCGTTTCGGAAGCGTCCGATGTCATAACCTTCCTTCCTCGCGAGGGAGAAGAGGTCTTTGCTCCGGGCGATTATTTCATCGCCGTGCTTCCCGGTTCGACGGGGGCGGGGGATTTCAGCGTGACCTTCAACCGGCTTTTCGATGAGGAGGGCGGGCTGGAAGCTTCTTCCGTGCTGACTTCGTCGTCGGCCGTGACTTTCCGGCGCAACAAAGGTTTTACGCTCAATGATGCGGGAATGGTTCCGTCCTGGGCCTTCCATATCGACAGCAGAGAGAAATTGTTTGCCTGGAATGCACAATATGCCAAATGGTCTGCCAAGGATGTCGTGTATCTGGATGCGGATATCGATATGGCGTGCGATGCGTCTGATGAAAGCACCCTTTGGACGCCGCACACTTTTCCGGGAACCTTCCAGGGCTGC
>CADBLM010000104.1 GCA_902795445.1 uncultured Bacteroidia bacterium | reverse complement strand
CTTCGATGTGAAGGCCGGTATCCAGCTCGATCCTACCTTCGTGAAGGTTTGCGCCTGGTACGACAACGAGTGGGGTTACTCCAACAAAGTTTGCGAGATGGCCAAGGTCATTATGAAATAAGCCTGCCGCGAGATTTCAAAAAAAACTCCTATATTTGTGCCGCGTACCGCAAGGTCCGCGGCACTTTTTTTTAACGAAGAAGCCATGGTGACGATAGAAAGGGTTGTTTCCCGTTCCGCGCTCAAGAAATTTGCGGAATTTCCCAACGAGTTGTACCGGCAGGTTCCCTGCTATGTCCCTTGCCTGATTCGCGACGAGGTCAAGAATCTGGACAAGGGAGAGAATGCCTCGTTCGAGTTCTGCGACGCCGATTATTTCCTCGCCTGGAAGGAGGGGAAAATAGCGGGCCGGGTCGCCGCCATCTACAATCCCAGGGCCATCGAGACCTGGCAGCGCAACAGCGTCCGTTTCGGCTGGATAGACTTCATCGACGACCGGGAAGTCTCGGCCGCCCTGCTGGAAGCCGTCGCGGAATGGGGCCGGGAGCGGGGATGCGATTTTATCGAAGGCCCGATGGGATTTACCGATTTCGACCCGGAGGGAATGCTGGTCGATGGTTTCGACCAGATGGCGACAATGTCCACCATCTACAATTTCCCTTATTATCCGGAACATCTCGAAGCCCTGGGTTACGCCAAGCAGACGGATTGGGTCGAGTACCGGATAGACCTGCCCGAAGAGTTGCCGGAACGCTATGTCCGCCATTCCTGGACCCTGATGGAGAAATACCACCTCCGCCCCCGCCATTATACGCGCAAGGAAATCCGCCGTTTCAATGTCGGGCACAAACTCTTCAACCTCATCAACAATACCTATTCCGAACTCTACGGCTTCTCCCGCCTCTCCGAGGGGCAGATCAAGCAGTATGTCGATAATTATATGGCCTTCATCGACCTGGACCTGGTCTCCTTCATCGTGGACGACGTCGAGGAAATCGTCGCTTTCGGCGTGATGGTCCCCAGTATGGCGACTGCGATGCGCAAGGCGGGCGGCCATTATCTCCCCACGGGCTGGTGGCATCTGCTGCAAGGGCTGCGGGGCCGCAATACAGAGGTGGTGGATATGCTGATTATCGCCGTCCGCAAGGATCTGCGCAAGCAGGGTGTACCGGCCCTGATTTTCAGTGACCTGCATCCCCGCCTCAAGGCGCACGGCTTCAAAGTGGCCGAGTCCAATCCCGAACTCGAAACCAATGCGGACGTGCAGAACCTGTGGGGCTATTTCTCCGCCCGCATCCACAAGCGCCGGCGCGTGTATGGCAAATCATTGTAAGCGGGCAGCACCCCGACCCTACAGCGAATTGAGATTCTTGGAATTGACGATGTTCTTGCCTTCGGTCGTGTAGGCGTACTCCATCTTGTCGGCGTAGGCTTTTTCCACTTTCCCCCGGACGATTTTCGCCGTGGCGTTGAGCATTCCGTTCTGCTCGGTGAATCCTTCGGGCAGCACGCAGACCGCCGCAGGCAGCCATTTTTGCGGGAACAGGCCTTCTCCGCTCCGGCCGCTGCGGAACATATTGACTTCCTCTTCCAGTTTCTCCAGCATCTTGATTTTGGCTTCGTAGCCGGACGGGTCGAGTTTGGGGAAGCGTCCCTTGACATACTCCGCCAAGGCTTTCTTGTCGGGACAGACCAGCGCGATGGTGTAAGGCCGCTGGTTGTTGACCATCAGCGCCTGCTCGATGTAAGGCGATTTGGCCACCAGGGTCTCTTCGATGGTCTCGGGAGAATATTTCTCGCCGTCCTCTCCGATCAGCAGGGACTTGAAGCGCCCCAGCACGGAGATGACCCCCGGGTCGCCGGGCCACTGACGGCCCATGTCGCCGGTGTGCAGCCAGCCGTCCTTGTCAATGACTTTTTCCGTTGCGGACGGATTTTTCCAGTAGCCGGCCATCACATTGTCTCCCCGGACTACGAGTTCTCCGACTTCGCCCACGGGCAAGGTCTCGCCCGCTTCGTTGCAGACTTTCACTTCCATACAGTCCAGCACATGACCGCAGGTGCCGAGGATGTTCTGGCGGGCGTTGTTGGTGGACACCACGGGCGTGGCTTCCGACAGCCCGTAGCCCTGATAGACCGGAATGCCCATTGCCGCGTAGAATTTCTGCATATCCGTATCGAACATCGCGGCGCCCCCGATAAAATATTTCATCCGGCCGCCGAACGCCTTCTGGCGCAGTTTCCGGAAGACCAGACGGTCGTGCAGCCACAGGAAGGGCAGCATCCAGATTTTCGCCAGGCCGCCCCGGTTGTACAAGTCCTTGTTGTAATATTCCGCGAAGGAAACGGCATAACTGATGAAGCCTCGGGCCAATTTGCTTTTGTCTTTGAGCGATGTGTCGATGCCTTTCTTGAAGTTCTTGAGCAGGGCCGGAACGACCAGCATAATGTGGGGCCGGACCTCCCGGATGGTGGCGGGGATGTTGCGCAGCATCTCGCGGGATGATTTCCCGAACGGCACGGTCGCGAGGGAGGCTCCCCGGGACATCACCAGGTACATGCCGGCGACGTGGGCGAAGCAGTGGTCCAGCGGCAGGATGATGAGCATCGTGTCCGTCGGGTCGAAAAACACCGAATTGCGCGTGCTGACGGTATCTACGGTATAATTTCCATGGGTCAGAAGGACGCCTTTGGGGTCGGAGGTCGTGCCGGATGTGTAACTGATGGTCGCGTAGTCGTCCGGCTCTATGCTGTAGGCGCGGTTTTCCAGGCTGCCCGGATGCTTGCCTATGTACATATCTCCCAGCGCGAAAAGATAGGAAACCGGCATTTCGTCCTCTTCCAACGGCATATCCGCATCCAGCACGATGATTTTCTCCACTGCGGGAATGCGTTCCTTGACGGCCCTGATTTTGGACAGTTGGGCGCGGGAGACGATGACGAAACGGGACTCGGAATGGTTGATTTTGAAAGCCAGGTCGTCTTCTTCCTCGATTTTGAAGGAAATGGGGACATTGACGCCGCCTGCGTAGAAGATGCCCAGTTCGCATAGGATCCACAGGTTGCGGCCCTCGGAGAACATCGTCACTTTGTCTCCTTTCTGCACGCCGATGGACATCAGCCCGGCTCCGATGCGCCGTGCATCATTGCGGGCTTTGGCGTAACTGGTTTCCGTCCAGACGCCTCCCGTTTTCTCTTTCAGGAAAACATTCTTTTCGAATTTCTCCACACAGTCCTCGAAAAATTCGACGATCGTCGGCTTCTCACTCATACATAGATATTCTCTCTCTAAATAACTTAAAATTCTTGCTCAGACGGATATCTTGAGGTGCCGTTCCAGCCGCTGCGTCAGGGCGGCGAAGTCGTCCGGATTTTCCTCAAAACGGCAGTCGTCCACGTCCACGACCAGAAGCGGGGCCTGGTATTTCCGAATCCACTCTTCATAGCGGTTGTTGAGGCCCTTGAGATAGTCCATCCGGATGTTCTTCTCGAATTCCCTTCCGCGTTTCTGGATCTGGGCGATCAGATTGGGAATGGAGGACCGAAGGTAAATCAGCAGGTCGGGTGGCTGCACGAGGCTCATCATCAGGTCAAACAGTTCACTGTAGGACTCGAAGTCCCGCGTGCTCATCAAGCCCATCGCGTGCAGGTTGGGGGCGAAAATCCGGGCGTCCTCGTAGATGGTCCGGTCCTGGACGATGATATCCGGGCTGGAGATGATTTCCAGCACGTCCTTGAAGCGCTTGTTGAGGAAATAGACCTGGATGTTGAACGACCATCTCTCCATATCTTCATAAAAATCTGTCAGATAGGGATTGTAGTCCACCGACTCGTACTTGGGAAGCCAGCCGTAATGGGAGGAGAGCATCTTGGTGAGCGTCGTTTTTCCGCTGCCGATATTTCCTGCGATGGCGATGTGCATAAATTCCGTTTTTCAAAAACAGATGCAAAAGTACGAAACAGTTTCCAAACTAAAAAATAATTGCTATCTTTGCGGGCTTTATGGCGCGCGGATGCTTTTGATGTCCGGACGCGGCAAAAGCATTGAGAAATAATGTTAAACCCACTAATTTGACTGTAAAATTATGGAAGAAAACAAAGAAATGGCACCCGAGGCGGTCGAAGAGGCCCCCGTGGTGATTGAAGAACCCGCGAAAGCGGTCTCCAACAAGTCCGTCGCTCCCGAGGACTTCGACTGGGACGCTTTCGAGAACGGAGAAACCTATGACGGAGACCGCCAGGCCGTCGAGGACCAGTATGCCCAGACCCTGTCCAAAGTGCAGGAAGGCGAGGTCGTGGAAGGTACGGTCACGTCGATTTCCAAACGGGAAGTGGTCGTCAACATCGGTTACAAGAGCGAGGGCGTGATCATGGCCCCCGAGTTCCGCTACAACGCCGGCCTGAAAGTCGGTGACAAGGTGGAAGTCTATGTCGAGAACACCGAGGACAAGAAAGGCCAGCTCATCCTTTCCCACAAGAAAGCCCGTCAGCTTCGTTCCTGGGATATGGTCAACG
>CADBLM010000103.1 GCA_902795445.1 uncultured Bacteroidia bacterium | reverse complement strand
TCCGTTTTATGGGATATTCGGACATCTTTTTATCCGATAATCCTTCTGCAAAAGTAGCGCGATTTGGTTAGTATTGCAAATTATAGGGGTGTTTCACTTGTATTGCGGTTGATTGTGCTTACTTTTGTGGCTGGTTTGACAAGATGAATCTGCATCGTCCCGGGGTCCGTTAGTTTGACCCGTTAGGGGCAAATTGCAAGATGTGCGTTTGTTAAACAAACGCTGCTCCCTGCGGGCACATCTTGTACGCTTCGCGGACGGAAAGGCTCCGGAGTCGCCTTTCTGATGGCCTCCGGCCATGCCGTGAAAAAGGAAAAAAGGATTATCGGATAAAAGGATAATACGACGTATGAAGAAGAAGTCGGTGTTCATAGGTTTCCGGATAACGGAGGAAGAGTCCATTAAGATGAGAGGCTTGATGGCGATGATGGGATATCGCAACGTATCCCTGTTTATTCGTGACCAACTGCTGAAGGGGCGCGTCCAGCGCCGTAACCTCCGACGGACGGAGGCGAACCTGTCGCGTCAGGTGGAACAAATGCGGATGGAAATCAAGCGCATCGGCGTGAACTACAACCAGGTGGTGAAGGCTGTGAACACGCTGTCGAAGCTCCGGGACAGGCATGGGAATGCAGCCGTGTCAGCGGCATCCATCGACGGGAACCTGACCGACATGAAGATGATGATGGAGGCGCTGCTGGAGCGGGTACGCTTTATCGCCGGGGAGGTGGAAGCAATGAACGAGACAGGATTTGAGGAAGAACCGTCCGGAGAACCGGACACTATGTATAACCCATAACCTTTATTATTATGCAGACACTGTTTCTTACAGGGAATCTCGCCGCAGACTGCGAGGTCGTCAAGGGCAAGGATGAGGCCGAATTCATCCGCTTCACCGTGGCCGCCAATGAACCAGGCGCCGACAGGGAGGAGAAACCCACTTACTACAACTGCCGGATGCGCAAGACGGGCGTGGCCGAGCGCCTGAAAAAGGGCCGCTACGTGGCGCTGATCGGCAATCTCCGTATCTGGGAGAACACCAAGGACGGCAAGTCCTACGTGAATCACGACGTCTGGGTCCAAAGCCTGGACGTGCCGGCGCTTGCCGGCGGCGAGTGAATCATCAGACGTTACTGTGTAGACCTCACCATTCTCGATGGTAGTGAAGATTTACGCGGCGGCGCCGAGCTGTAGCACCGCAGTCCAGTACAACGAGCGGAAGGTCACCGAGGGGAGAGCCTCGGTGCTCTTCTCCTCGGGTATTGACAACCCGTCCAGGCCGATGGACACGTTCGGTGTCTATGAGCGTGGCAGCCTGCGCTGTCAGAACATGTCTTTCCATGCATCTGTCAATCCCGGAAAGGATGACGGGATGAGCGACGGGAAGATCCGGGAGTTCGTAAGGCAGTACATGGAGAAAATGAGCTACGGAAACCAGCCCTGGATTCTGTACAAGCATACGGACCTGGAGCGCATCCACTACCATATTGTTTCCGTGCGCGTGGACAAGGAGGGAAAGAAGATTTCCGATTCCTACGAGCGGAAGAAGAGTCAGGAGGCTCTGAAAGAGCTTGCCGCAGCGTATGGCTATACCGTTGGAAAGAAGAAGGAGATGGATGCCGTTCCGGACTTGGAAGAGGAGAAAAAGAGTGGGCTGGCCGATGATTTCAACCCCTACGAGGGCTTCAACCCGGAGAAAGGCGACAGCGGTGAGCAGATGAAGGCCATCATCGACCTGGTGATGACTTACCACTTCACCCAGCCGGAGCACTTTGACCTGATAATGGAAGACCTGGGCGTGCGGGTAGTGCGCGGCAACTTCGAGGGTCATGAATGGATTCAGCTGCAGGGCCTGGACCCGGAAACAAAGGAGCCCTGCACGCCGCTAATGGATCCGCCGGAGGAACATGACGGCCTGCTTGATGAGGTGGCGGCACATGCACGTTCCTGCAAGGGGCAGATTAAGACCAGGGAAAAGGAGAAAGTCGCCAACATCGCCCGGGCAGCGCTCAAGGCATCCCGCTCGCAAAAGCACTTTGAAAACTACCTGAAAAAGAGCGGCATCAAGGTGGTCATTTCCCGGAATGTCAACAACCAGATATTTGGAGCCGTCTTCATCGACCACAAGAACAAATGCGTCTTCAAGGCCAGTGAGCTACCTAAATTCAGTGCCAAAATGATTGAGGAGGCCCGTCAGAGCAAGTGGTATGGCGAGGACACGGAGAAGGAGCGGAACGACCATTCCCGGACGGCCGCCGAGGAAACGGCCGACCTGCTGATATCGGCCCTCGGTGCTGAGAAGAGCCGCCGCCACGAGGACGAAGAAATCATGAGAAGGGGCCGTAAGGGCCCGCGTTAAACTGTCAAAGTTATGGATTCAAGAACCAAACCGATGTTTTCAATGTTCCTGATGCTGTCGGGAGCGTTGCTGCTGGTGATACTATATTACTATGCCTATCCGATGTGGGCATCACTGGGCCTGCGCTCCGGCTTTACGGACTCCCTGATGCTGTCCATTTACCGGTCCGGCAGTTTCCGGAGCCCGTGGGCCGTGCGCTTCGTATGCCTTTTTTTCTGCTGCGTGGCGGTCATCGTCCGCAGCGGCAGCTCCAAGAATTCGTCATGGAAGGAAATACTGATTCCGCTGGGCATCGGTCTGGCGGTGTTTTTCGCCGCACCTCTGATGGGTAACCGGTGGATTTTCGTGCTGGCAACCTTCGCCGGATATGTGCTCTTCTTTGTGGGGGCAGTCCGCCTGGGGCGCAAGTACCGCAGCTTCGACGCCCATTTGCCGG